>JAYTFO010000272.1:0-28778 GCA_043734305.1 Acidobacteriota bacterium
CCGCGCCATGGTGCCATCGTCCTTCATGATTTCGCAGATGATTCCCGCCGGCACCATCCCCGCCAGCCGCGCCAAGTCGACCGCAGCTTCCGTCTGTCCGGCACGCACAAGCACGCCGCCCTTGCGCGCTCGCAGAGGAAAAACATGTCCCGGCCGCGCCAGGTCCGTCGGCCGCGTCGCCGGACTAATCGCCACCTGAATCGTGTGGGAACGATCGTACGCCGAGATACCGGTCGTAACTCCCTGCCGCGCGTCAATCGCCTCGCAAAAAGCTGTGCCGTATTGCGAAGTGTTCTCTGCCGTCATGTTCCCAATGCGGAGATGATCTAGCCGCTCCTCGGTCATCGCCAGACAGACCAGACCGCGCCCGTACTTGGCCATGAAGTTGATCGCCTCGGGCGTAACTTTCTCCGCCGCCAGCGTGAGGTCGCCTTCATTTTCACGGTCTTCGTCGTCCACCACCACGATCATCCGCCCCGCGCGGATCTCCTCGATGGCCGTGACAACGTCGGTAAATGGGCTTGTGGGTGACATGAAGTCAAGTTAGAATTTTAGCACCAGAAATGGTGCAGCACGGTAATGACTCAGTTTGCCCTTTGAGATCGAGATTTCCTTCGCGCCCTTTGCGGTTAAGTTCTTTTCTTGCCCGCACAGCCGCGAGGCTCGCGCAGCTGGACCTTACTCATTCGCGTGGGCGGCCTGGAAGTCTGCGATCTGTTTCATGACCTCCACCGGAACCCCGCCGGGCAACATGCGCCCGTTGATGAAGATGGCGGGCGTGCCGGTAACTCCAACCGACTTGCCCAGCGCTATCGACGCCTCAATTCGAGATTTCGTGTCGGGCTTGTCGGCGCAGGTTGCGGTCGCATCGGCATCTGCTCCCGATTCCGTCGCGATGGCTTTCAACTTTTCATCGGCGTTGGCCGCGGTAATGCTTTCCTGTTGCTCGAAAGTTTTCTGGATAAACTTCCACACCGCATCCTTATCCTTGGATTCGCGACCGATGCAATCCACATACTCGGCGCCCTTTCCGGCCCAGTTGTGATTCGGAAGTGGAAAATTCTGAAAGACGAAGTGCACGCCCGGCTCTTGCGTCAACAGCGTTTCAATCGTAGGAGCGACCTGTTTGCAATGGGGACACTGCATGTCGCTGAATTCCACGACCAGCACCGCCGCTTTAGCCGGGCCCTTCGCCGGCCCGTTGACTCCCTTCTCAAGCTTGACGCGGTCTTGCTCAAATGGCTTGGGTCCGAACGGGATGATATCTCCCGTCACCGCGTGCTTGCCGTCGGCGGTCACGTAAAACTTGTTGGTGTTGGAACCCTCCGCATTGGTGATCACGACCAGCACTTCCGTGAGTCCGGGGACGCCCGTCGGACGAATCTCCGCAACCCGCCACGTCACTCCCGGGTTGTAACCCACCATCTGCTTCATGAAAGCGTCGACCGCCTCTTCCGAAGGCATCGCGGCGCTGGCGGCCGCCGCAGGCGCTGCAGCAGCGGGTTTCGCGGCAGGCTTCGCCGCCTCAGGTTTAGCCTGAGCAGCAGCCATCGCAACCAGACAGAGAACCACCATCGTGTTTCTGAGCATAAGCTCCTTTCAGGAATGTGTTACGGGCTCTGCAAGTTCAATTGCGCGCAACGGTTCCCACCTTCTTGCGCGCGGTGTTCAGTTCGGGACGCTCGCTTCCGACTCCAACTTCGACCAGCTTCCGGAAATACTTCGAGGCCGCAAGAGCGTTCCCCGACGCTTCCGCACTCGATCCTGCACCCCAGAGCGCGTTGAAGCGGTTCGGCGCAGTTTTCAGCACGGCCTCGTACTCCGTTGTAGCCTCCCGCGGATGACCCTGCTCTTGCAGCAAGTCGGCCAGCAGTTCACGCGCGGGCACCACCGCCCCAGGAGTGGCCGGACTCTTGTCCATACTCTCTTCGAGTTCAGCGGCGGACCGCATCGTGGCGATCGCTTCGGTGGACTTTCCTGACACCTGCATGATCCACGCGGCCACTTCCTGGCGTTGGACTTCAATCTGATTCGACCAATAGGTATTTTTTTGTTGCGTAGCGGCGTCTCTCAGCCGGGCAAGATTCTTCTCCGCTTCAGCGGCGCGAACTGTATCTTTCGAGTGCGACGCACCGAGCCCTACTGCCATCCACGTGATCGCCTGCGCCCACGGAACGGCGTCAGGCAGGGGTTGAAGCCGGCTCGCCTCTTCCCACTTGCCCAGTTCCAGGGTGTACCGCGCGGGCACGGCCGCAAGGGAGTAATCGCCGGTCAGCGTCAGGCCGGGGACAGGTGGCAACGATTTCATCTGGTCCAGCACCGCCCGAGCGTCCTTCACGCGGCCTTCTTGAAGATATGCGTATTCAAGATAGTCCATGGCGTGCAGACGCTGGTCGCGAGCTTCTCCGTTGGTAGAAACCGATTCCGCCTGCTTCGCAAGTTCCGCCGAACGCAGATTCGACCGGATGGACTCGTCCCATGAACCCACCCGCGTGAAAATATGCGACGGCATGTGGTTGGCATGGGCAGACGCGGGCGCGATGGTCGCATAGGCACGCGCCGCCGGAAGCGCCGACTCCGCCAGAACCGGGTTATCGCTGCAATGGATGAGATAGTGCGCGACCCCAGGATGATTCGGCTGCTTCGCGAAAATCGGCGTCAGAATTTCTACACACTTGCGCTGGTTGGCGAAAGTCTTATCCGTCTTGGACGCGACGATATCGAGCGTCAGCGCGTGAAAAATTGCGGCTTCGGTGTCATCCGGATAGGACGACTGAAGCTCGGCCATCTTTTGTTCAAACCCTTGTCCATGCTCGTATGCGGTCTTACCATCCTCGCGATAGACTTCCGTCAACGCAGCGATGTATGCGCGCTCCCGGGCCGTGATGGTGGAGCTGGTTGCGATCTGCGAAGCCCTTGTGATCGCAGCGCGGCCGGCTGCCGTATCGCCGTTCTCCCACAACCCGTGGTAATGCGACATGGCAATTCCCCACTGTGCCATCGCGCACGCGGGATCCTGTTTCGCGATTTCCTGGAAGACTGCTCGCGCCTGCTCGTACTGGAATGAGTGCAACAGCGCGACGGATCGCTGAAACTCCGGTTGCACCGCCTTCGCGCAAGAAGTTTCAAAATGCACCGAACCTACCTGCTGCTCGGTAAGTTCGTGGTGGTGGACTTCGTCGCACCACGCCCCGATTGCACTCGTGAGAAGAACGCAGACGAGAGTTAGGACAAGTCGCATGGAGAGTCTCCCGGCCATCAAGTGATTTTATATTATTTTGGAGCCTGTTCGGCAGAGCAGGCACCCCTACAACTCCGGCTTCGCCGCAATCGGAAGCCTGCGTCCATAGCCAAATGCCTTCGTCGAAATCTTGATTCCCGGCGCGGCCTGCTGACGTTTGTATTCACTCCGCTCGACCATGCGGATGACGCGCTTCACCAGTTGCAAATCGAAATCGTGCGCGATCGCAATTTGCTCCGCCGACCGCGCTTCCTCCACGTAGTCTTCCAGGATCGCGTCCAGCACGTCGTAGGGCGGCAGCGAGTCGGAATCCTTCTGATCGGGACGCAATTCCGCCGACGGCGCCTTGTCGATGGTCGCCTGTGGAATCACAGCCCGCCGCGAATTCACGTAAGCGCTCAGGCGATACACCAGCGTCTTCGGAACATCGGAGATCACAGCCAGACCTCCAACCATGTCACCATAGAGCGTGCAGTATCCGACGGCGAGTTCGCTCTTGTTGCCGGTCGATAGCACCAGCGCTCCAAACTTATTCGACAACGACATCAGCACCATGCCCCGGCTGCGGGACTGAATATTTTCTTCGGTCGCGTCCTCGGGCATGCCCGTGAACACCGGCGCAAGCGTCTGCCGGCACGCTTCGTACATTTCCCGGATAGAGAGCAATTCGAAACGGATCCCCAGATTCTTCGCCAACGCACGAGCATCGTCGATGGAGCCTTGCGAAGAATACGGTCCTGGCATGCCAATGCCCGTAACATTCTCTGCTCCCACTGCCTCGACAGCGATGGCCGCCGTGAGCGCGGAGTCGATGCCGCCGCTCAAGCCGATGATCACGCGCTGGAATCCGCATTTGCGAACGTAATCGCGAGTACCGAGGACGAGCGCGTCGTAGGCGCTCGCATCTTCACCCTCCACCTGTTCATGCATGTCGCCGGTCAGGTTTTGGGAATCGAAGTAAATCAAATCTTCGGCAAACGACTTGCCTTGTGCGATCACACGGCCATCAGGTGCAATCACCAGACTCGACCCATCAAACACCAGGCTGTCATTACCGCCGACCTGATTCACCATCGCAACCGGCACCTTGTCGTTCTTCGCAATCGTCGCCAGCATGTCGCGACGCAGTTCCCGTTTCCCCAGCCAGAACGGCGATGCCGAAATATTCAGAACCAGATTGCCCCCGATCCGTATCAACTCTTCGACCGGGTCCACGCCGTACAGCCGCCGATTCCAAAAATGTTTATCGTTCCAGGCGTCTTCGCAAATCGTGAGCGCAACCTTCTTCCCGCCAAACTCAACCAGTTGCTGGCTCTTCGCGGGCGCAAAATTCCGCATCTCGTCGAATACGTCGTAGGTGGGAAGCAACATCTTCGACTGGATGAAATCCACGCGCCCCTCGCGCAGCAGCGCCGCCGAGTTCATCACCGACTTGCCCGTCTCGGCCTTGGCCGGAGTCACCAGGCCGCAGATCACGGCAATCCCATTCGTGGCTGCGGCGATCTGCTCCACACTCTCTCGATTGCGCGCCACAAACGACGGCCTCTCCACCAGATCGCGCGGCGGATATCCGCATACGGAAAGTTCGGGAAATAGAATCAGGCTGGCGCCGGCGCCGCGCGCTTCCTGAGCAAATTGAATAATCCTGGCAGCGTTGCCAGAAAAGTCCCCCACCGTGGGGTTGATCTGGCCAAGGGCAATCTTCACAACCATAGTTTAGAGGGAGAGTGGGTCGGGATGCCAATCGGCCGTCGGCCGCTCGTGCCCCAATCGCAGCAACATGAGTTCCCCGCTAACTGCCTCCTTACATTGACCCTGCTTGCTTCGTCATATACCTTCATTCAGGGGACGTGCCCGGCGCGCCGCGCCATTCCTGCGATCTGCAACCCATGAAGAAGAAACATCTGGTCTATGCCGTGGTGTTCCTGGTGCTGGCGGTGCTGGTGTATCTCCAGTTCCGGACCTGGGAGAATTTTGACTGGGCGCGCTTTTGGCAGACTCGCCCTCGACATTGGTTTCATATCGCGCACGGCGTGGCTTTGATCTATCTGGCGTATGTGGTCCGCGCCATTCGGTGGAAGATTTTCCTCAAGCCGGTGCGGCCCGACGCATCTTCGCTCAGTCTGGTCGCGCCCACCATCATCGGTTTCACCGGACTCGCTCTGCTCGGCCGCCCCGGTGAACTGATTCGGCCTTACCTGGTTGCGCGCCGGCACGATCTGACTTTCTCTTCCCAGATGGCCGTGTGGGCGGTCGAACGTATTTTCGACCTCGGCGCTTTTACAGCGCTGCTGGTCGCGATTATTTTCTTTGCCAAGGGTCCGCGGGAACTGCCGTTCTACCATGCCTTCCAGAAAGGCGGCGTGCTGTTGGCGCTGCTGGTGGTGGGACTGGTTGCAGGCGCGATGGCGGTACATGCAAAAGGCGAAGGCATCGCCAATTGGGTGGAGCGTCGCTTTGCTCACCTCGCCGCCAACCTGGGACACAAGATCGCTTCCCGCGTGCGCGAGTTCCACAGCGGGCTGGATACAATCCACGGGCCCGGGTCGCTGATCGCGCTGACCGCGCTCTCCCTCGTCATGTGGTTCATGATCATCATGTCGTATCAGGACGTGGCGCATTCCTATGGAGTGGAAGAGCTTGATATTCAGCGCTCGCAAGTGTTGGTGCTGATGGGCGCGAGCATGATCGGCTCCATGGTGCAGCTACCGGGAGTGGGTGGCGGATCCCAACTGGCGACCATCGCAACCCTGGAGAAAGTATTTGACGTCCCCAAAGAACTCGCCGCCAGTTGCGGCATCATGTTGTGGTTGGTGACATTCGTGTCGGTCGTGCCGGTGGGATTGTTACTGGCCCACCGTGAACGAATCTCGCTCCGCAAATTGTCAAAGGAAACCGAAACTCAGGTGCCAGATCCGGTTCCACCTCTGCAATCCGACCTCTGATCCCCAGCATTCAGCATTCAGCACTCATGTTCCGTTGCGGGAGACTCTCTCGCTCCCGCGATCGTGTGGACCCCAAATGTTTAAGCCTTTGAGTTCACCTCTGCAATCTGACCTCACACCTCTGACCTCAAATCACCTCTGCAATCCGACCTCTAACCTCTAACCTCTGACCTCGCACTGCCCTGCTACAATTACTGGTACTCCTGAGCTAAACCAAACGGCATATGAAGTGTCCCTTCTGCGGATTTGAAAATGACAAGGTGGTCGATTCGCGCGAGAGCAAGGAACTGGACTCGATCCGGCGCCGCCGCGAATGTCTGAAGTGCGAGAAGCGCTTCACGACCTACGAACGCATCGACGAAATTCCCTACATGGTGGTAAAGAAAGACGGCCGGCGCGAACGCTTTGACCGTCAGAAGGTCTTGAATGGCCTGATGCACGCCTGCGAAAAGCGACCCGTGCCCATCAGTAAGCTGGAACAGATTGTGAACGAAGCGGAAGCTTTCGTGATCGAGTCCGCCGAGCGCGAGCGCAAAACCAGCGAAATCGGCGAGCTCATCATGAGCCGCCTGCGGCGCTATGACAAAGTTGCCTACGTGCGCTTTGCATCTGTCTATTTGGATTTCAAAGATGTCCAGGAATTCATGGCGGAGCTGAAAGACCTGCTCAAGACTAAAGAAGCGCCCGAGCCAAAAAGTAAGGCGGCGCAGAAATAACTAGGCAAAACAAGCGACATCGAAGTCGAATGAACTCCAGCCGCGAAGCGGCGGAATAGGAAAGCCCCGGGCGTAAGCCCGGGGTAGGCGGCAAGACGATAGAGTCCCGTAGGGACGATACATTTCATGGCATACAAAATTACTCTCATCCCTGGCGATGGCATCGGCCCCGAAGTGACGGCGGCCGCGGTCCGCATCCTCGAAGCTACAGGCGTCAAATTCGAATGGGAAAGTTTCGCGGCGGGCGCCGAGGCTTTCGAAAAATACAAAGAGTACATTCCCAAGGAACTCACGGAGTCGATTGAGCGCACCCGAGTCGGATTGAAGGGCCCTGTGACAACGCCCATTGGCGGCGGGTTTTCCAGCATCAACGTGGAATTGCGAAAGCGCTTTGAACTGTTCGCGAATTTTCGCCCGATCACCAACCTGCCACACATCACCTCGCGCTATCCCAACCTCGATCTCATCATTTTCCGCGAGAACACCGAAGGCCTCTATTCCGGGATCGAGCACGAAGTCGTCCCCGGCGTGGTGGAGAGCCTGAAGATCATCACGGAGAAAGCGTCGACCCGCATTTCGCGTTTTGCTTTCGAATATGCGCGCAAGAATCATCGCAAGAAGATTTATTCCATCCACAAAGCCAACATCATGAAGATGTCGGACGGCCTGTTCCTGCGCTGTTCGCGGACGGTGTCCAAGGAATATCCGGAGATCACTTACGGCGAGCACATCGTGGACAACACTTGCATGCAGTTGGTGATGAATCCATATCAGTACGACATTCTTCTGATGGAAAATCTGTACGGCGATATTGTTTCGGACTTGTGCGCCGGCCTGGTGGGCGGGCTCGGGCTGGTGCCGGGTGCGAATTTTGGGCATGAGTGCGCGATCTTCGAAGCTGTCCACGGGTCGGCGCCGGATATCGCTGGCAAGAACCTGGCCAATCCGACAGCGGTGTTGCGGTCGTCCTTACTCATGCTGCATCACTTGGGCGAACATGAGGCTGCGCAGAAAATTCAGGATGCGCTCGATCACGTCTTCCGCGATCGCAGCAAATTGACTCGCGATGTCGGCGGAACGGCTGGAACTTCAGAATTTGCGGACTCGGTTATAGCGGCCATGGAGATGCAGAAGTCCACCGCTCCGGTCGCAACCTAATCGTAGAGGCGCAACTTGCCGCGGCTCCGGCGGCGAGAGGAGTCGCTCTAAATTGCTTTGCTATATCTTTATGCTATAGACAAACCCACCAGAAGCCTCCCGGAAGCCCGCGATCTCCTGGACGACCTGTGGCTCGATTCATGCCCTGACGATGCCCATGAGGGCATTCTGACGCAAACACGGGGCGCCATGCGCATCGCCTCAACCCACGAATCGACGCCAGCCGGCCCCAGTGCGGATCGGCATCACCTATAACTCATAGAAAATATCTGTAAGTCGTTGAGTGTGGGACGGACACTTCGTCCCTCCGTGCGTTCATGAGGCATTCGAACCTCTGCTAGAATGTTCTGTTTGTTAGTTCATCCGGATGCGCCCGGTAGCGCTGCATCCCGCGGGGTTGTTGTGGGGACCGATCTGAAGTCGATTGCCATTCCGTATCATCGCTGGCTGCACCGATTTGCCGTCTTCACTTCCTGCGTCACTCTCCTGTTGATTGTCGCCGGCGCGCTGGTCACCAGCAACGATGCCGGCCTCTCGGTTCCAGATTGGCCGACCAGTTTTGGGTCCTGGTACAAGATGCCACATATGACCGGCGGAGTGCAGTACGAACACAGCCACCGACTGATCGGTTGGTTCGTCGGCCTGCTGACGATCATTCTTGCGGTGTGGACGTGGCGGGTCGAGAAACGGCTTTGGCTGCGCCTGCTGGGTGTGGCAGCGGTCGGGACCGTAATGTTTCAGGGGCTTCTCGGCGGCATCACGGTATTGTTTTACCTTCCTCCCATTATTTCGAGCGCGCACGCCGCGCTGGCACAAACATTTTTCTGCATCGCCGTTGCGATCGCCTTCGCGACCGGCCGCAGGTGGGTGGAGGAACAGCCGCGCGTTGAATTCGATCAGCGTCGGCCGTCGCTCTTCACGTTGACGATGCTCTCAATTTTCGTGCTCTACACTCAATTGCTCCTGGGCGCGATGTTTCGCCATAGGGGATTGAGTTGGTGGCCGCACGTGGTGCATGCGGGCGTGGTCGCGATTGTGCTGTCATGGACTGCGATTCGCGCCCTCTCTGTTTATTCCAAGATCGACGCCGTACGCCGTCCAGCGATCACGATGCTGAGCCTGATGGTGTCGCAGTTGTGTCTCGGATTCCTGGCCTTCATTACCCGCGTGATGTGGGGACGCGATGTGGCGCAGCCTGAATTGCCAATGATTGTCTCGACCGTAGTCCACGTGGCCGTGGGAGCGTTACTGCTTGCGACCACCGTCATTCTCGCCATCCAAGTGTGGCGGCACGTTCCGGTCTCGTTTGCCGAGCGGGTTCCCGGACGGGAACAGAAGCCGGTTGCCGCATGAGCGTTTTAGTGCAACATTCTCTGGTCTCGCGCGGACGCATCCAAACCCTGCTGCGCGACTACGCCGAACTCACCAAGATGCGGGTCACGACTCTTATCGTGATGACCGCGTGGTGCGGATTTTATTTTGGCGCGCTCAAGAATGGCGTCTCTTCCCTCTCCTGGAATTTATTCAATGCGTTGCTCGGGATCGGTCTGGTCTCCGCGGGCACGGCGGCGCTCAACGAAGTCATGGAGTACCAGGTGGACGCGCGCATGCGGCGCACCGCCAATCGTCCGCTGCCTTCGGGACGCATGAGCCTGCTGCATGGAACGATTGCGGGCGTGCTGCTTTGTGTTGGGGGCGCGTTCTATCTGGCGTTCGCAACCAACTCGCTCACGGGATTATTGGCGTTGGCCACGGCGTTCGTTTATCTGGCCGCCTATACGCCGCTCAAGAAACTTCATCCCATCTGCACTTTTGTCGGCGCGATTCCCGGAGCGATGCCGGGCGTACTGGGCTGGACGGCGGCGCGCGGGCGCCTGGAACTAGGCGCGCTCATCATGTTTGCCATCGTGTTCTTCTGGCAATTTCCACACTTCTATTCCATCGCATGGCTCTATCGCGAAGATTACGCAGCCGGAGATATCCGCATGCTGCCGGTCTTCGAAGAGAGTGGAACGACCACGGGCCGCCAGATTGTTATGTACTCGCTGGCGCTGATCCCAGTCAGCCTCGCGCCGACGATCTTTGGAATGTCCGGCAGGGTCTACGCGGTCGGCGCGATCGTGATGGGAATCGCTCTCTGCTACTTTGGCGCACGCCTCGCCCGCCTGGGACTACCCATGAATTCGCCCCGATCCAAACAACGCGCTCGCCAGCTGCTGCGAGCCAGCATCATCTATCTGCCCTTGCTGTTCGCGCTGATGATGATCAACGTCGTAAAATAACCTGTGACCCCGAAATTGAGTGCCGTCGAGTCCGCGCCGCTGAAAGTGCAATCGATCGGAACCAGTGCGATCATTTCGGTTCGCGGCTTGATCCATCGGTACCAGGATCGGACCGCACTCGATGGAATTTCCTTCGACGTCCGCCCCGCCGAATTGTTTGGCCTTCTCGGTCCCAACGGAAGCGGCAAGACGACTCTGTTTCGCATCCTCTCCACGCTCATGGTTCCCACCGCCGGCACAGCTCAGATTGCTGGCCTGGACGTGGTGCGTGAGCCGGCCGCGCTGCGGCGGCATATCGGCGTCGTATTTCAGGCGCCCAGTGTCGACGCGAAACTTACGGCCTACGAAAACCTCTGGCATCAGGGACACCTCTACGGCCTGCGTGGTCCGGCGTTGAAGCTACGGATCGAAGAAATTCTGACCCGCGTCGGCCTGTTGGATCGCGCACTCGATCGAGTCGAGAAATTTTCCGGCGGCATGCAGCGGCGCATTGAACTTGCCAAGGGACTGTTGCATCATCCCGAAGTTCTTCTGCTTGACGAACCAACGACTGGCCTTGACCCCGGCGCCCGGCGCGACTTGTGGCAGTATCTTCAGATTTTGCGCGATCAGGAACATGTGTCGGTGATTGTTACCACTCATCTGATGGAAGAAGCCGAGCGCTGCGATCGGCTGGCGATCCTGAATGAAGGCAAATTGGTGGCGCTTGGGACGCCTGCCGAATTAACCCGCGAGATTGGCGGCGACGTGGTTTTGCTGGAAGCGCGAGATCCGGAAAAGCTGGCCGAACAAATTCGCAGCCGGTTTCATCTGGATGCGACCGTGATGGGCGCGCATGTCCGTCTGGAAATTGAGAACGGACATCGTTTCGTACCCGATGTAGTCGAAGCATTTCCGGGAGAGATTCAGGCGCTGAGCGTGAGTAATCCAACACTGGAGGATGTGTTCATTCATCGCACGGGACATAAGTTCTGGAACGAAGGGAACGACAAGAATTTGTAATTTTGTAATGTGACAATTTGTAAATCTAAAACCACAAGCAGGGATTCTTAGTAACAGTGATCTGGGTTGTAAATTACAAAATTACCAATTACAAAATTACCAATTACCAAATTACAAATTATGGCCAGCCCCTCAATTCCGATCAACGCTGCATCTCCGGTGGGCGTAGCCCTGCCCGCTTTCACGCTCTGGTGGCGGGAGATTGTTCGTTTCTACCGGCAACCGGCGCGGGTGGCGGGAGTGATTCTGTCTCCACTACTGTTCTGGATCGTAATCGGATCGGGCTTTGGGACTTCTTTTCGTTCAGGTGAAGGCGCCGGACAACAGCACTATCTTGACTATTTTTTTCCGGGCGCTCTGGTGATGATCGTACTATTCACTTCGATCTTCACCATGATGTCGGTGATTGAAGACCGCAACAAGGGATTTCTTTTGTCGGTGTTAGTCGCGCCGGTGCCACGAAGCGCGATCGTCTTGGGAAAAGTGCTGGGGGGGACGACGCTGGCTTCCATTCAAGGACTGGTGTTTCTAGTATTCGCGCCCCTGGTCGGCATTCACTTTACGTTAGCATCACTCGGGCTGATCGCCCTTACCGTATTTCTGGTGGCATTTGCGCTGACCGCGCTGGGCTTTGCCATCGCATGGCCGATGGATTCCACGCAGTCATTTCATGCCATCATCAACTTGTTTTTGATTCCACTGTGGCTGCTTTCGGGCGCTCTGTTTCCGCTGGCCAAGGCTTCGAAGTGGATGCAAGCCCTGATGTATCTCAACCCTTTGACGTACGGTGTAGAAGCTTTGCGTACGCTGATGTATCCGGCCGCCGAAAGCACGTTCACGCTGCCAGCGTCGATGCTGACGCTTTTGCTTTTTGCTCTCTTCATGTTCGGGCTGGCGTTTGTGCTGGCGAATCGAAAGAGCAGCAGTTAGCGTAATTTTGTAATCGGGTAATTTTGCGATTTTCGGGCCAGCGGTAGCCAGAGACTCAAATTACGAAATTACCCGATTACAAAATTGCCAAATCTCTCTCACGACGAACACATGCCTCCACCGACTCTCGACATTCTCGCTCTCGCCGCGCATCGCGACGATGTGGAACAAACCTGCGGCGGCACTTTGCTCAAAATGGCCGAGCGCGGATATCGCACCGGCATCCTCGACCTGACGCAAGGTGAAATGGGAACGCGCGGCACGGCTGAAGACCGGGCGCGCGAATCTGCCGAAGCGGCGCGCATCCTGAAGGTTGCGTGGCGGGAAGCACTCGATATCCCCGATGGCCGCGTCGAGAACACCTGGGAGAACCGACTGAAGGTCGCGCGTGTGATTCGGCAGCAGCGACCGAAGGTGTTGATCCTGCCGTACTGGCAAGGACGGCATCCCGATCACTACACAGCTTCAGTCCTCGGGTACGAGGCCAGCTTTCTTGCGGGCCTTGCGAAACTGGACATCAAACACGTGCCGCCGGTAGTTGGCGAGAGCCCGTCTTTTTATACGTCCGGCGTTTTGGCTCCCGAGGGCGTGGAGTCGTATCGGCCTTTCAAGATCATCTACGCCAGCCTGTATCACGACGTGCGTCCCACGTTTGTCGTGGACATCACCGACCAGTTCGAAACCCGCTTCGCCTCGCTGATGGCCTACAAGTCACAGTTCAGCGACCAGCAGGCGGGCAGCGGGATCTTCCCTGCGCAATCCGAGATACGCGCGCGCGTGGAAGCCATGGCGCGCTATTACGGGATGCTCGGCGGCGTGACTTACGCGGAGCCGTTTGTGCAGAAGGAAGTCGGGCTGGTGGAAGATGTGCTGGCGATTCCGGTGAAGTCGATCTGAGCTTCGCGGTTGCCCCCAGGCGGAAAGACGTCTACTTCGGGCACCGCTTAGAGTCCAGAACTACCATCAGGAAGGCATAGATCATCCAGAATCCCAGAAACATCCACCAACTCACTTCGTCGATCTGGTGCCGATCATGGAGAAGGAACACCGCACACGCGGTGGCCAAGGCGTAGAAGAAGGCGAAGAGAAGGGGCACGATCAGCCTGCGCTTTTCCGCTGCATACTTTCTCTCACCCGCTGTCTCGTCAGAGGTCTCTCGACCGCCAAAGAGCGCGCCGCGCACCAGCCATGCCCAATTCGCCGCGATCAGTACCATGGCGGCGATCCCGAGGATGGACGAGATCGTCCGGGCTTGATCCAGCGGCGCAAACGCGAACAAGACGATGTAGGCAATTCCAACCAGGGCCAGGACCCATCCGGCCATCCGTTCCGCAGCGGCCGCAGCGGCGGCGGGGTTCACACCGGGCGCGTTCAGAGGCCGCGTCTTCGGCAGGAAATTGCCGGTGACAACAACCATTACGCCGAGGATCAAGCCCAGGGCGCGTTTTACATCTGCCGCTTCGATAACGCCCATTTTCTGCGCCATTGCGATGGCCAGCATGGCCGCCGTAAGGCCTAGGAAGCTGAACACCGCTGCCTTCACAGGGCGGGTAAAAAGAGTTTGCGTATTCATTTCCGGTTTCATCTCGGTATTCATCGGATCAGTGTTCATCGGTTGACGACCTCCCGGACTGGACGATTTGGCCTGGCCCGTTTGCTGTCCCGCAATTCCCACCCAAAGGCTTGGGCGAAGGCAAGGAGCGCATCTTCCAAAACCGACATTTGCAGCTCGTATACGACCGACTTGCCGTGCTTTTCGGAGACAATCAGCCCCGCTTCGCGCAACACCGCGAAATGCGCCGACATGGTGGGCTTCGATACGTTGAAATGGTCCGCCAGGTCGCCCGCGCTCGTGGGACCCTGCCTCAGTAATTCGAGGACGCGCCTACGGGTCGGGTCGGAGAGGGCTTTGAAGACGGTGCTCATTTAGATAGTTAACTAAATGTCGAAGGGAATGTCAAGGGCGAGCTTGTGTGTAACTACAAAACGAACTACACTGAAATTCCAGACGGCCATGGAATACGACTGGAACGAGGCCAAGAACCGGAAGAACGTCGCCAACCATGGACTCAGCTTCGAGGATGCCGAGCAGGTACTGTCCGGACCTTGCGTCACTTTCGAAGATGACCGCTTCGCGTACGGAGAAGAACGGCTCATCACTTTGGGCGTGCTGGCCGGGCGGGTAATTGTCATCGCCATTCGCCGCGCGATGAGGGAACGCGCATCATCTCCATGAGGAAGGGGAATCGACGTGAGCAAAAAATCTACAAAAAGCGACTTGGCACGGATTGACCGCATGCGGGATGCCGAGATCGACTATTCCGATATTCCGGCGCTGGACAAGACATTTCTCAAGAAGGCAGCAACGGCTTGGCCCCCGGCGAAAAAGCAATTGACGATTCGCCTCGATGCGGACGTACTCGACTGGCTAAGAGGCCACGGCAAGGGCTACCAGACGCGCATCAACCGCATCCTGCGCGTGGTGATGGAGAGTCAGCCACCCCGGCCAGCAAAGGCTTGAGTGTGGCGCAGACACTCCTGTCCGCGAAATGTTGACCTCAAACAACTACAAGATAACCAAACGTGGTAAAAAGCTAAGATGAGAAGGTAGAGGTTATGGCAAGCCTGGACTGAAACCGCGTGCTAGCGCGCCGCGAGTTCGTCCAGTCGGGCCAGCGTATCCGGATAGCGGCGCACCAGAAGCACAAGAGCGGCCGCCTGAGGATTTGGCTTCGCTCGTCCCTGCTCCCATTTTTCCAGCGTTCGTTCGTTGATGCGCAGCTTGCGCGCAAAGACCGCGCGCGAACATCGCAGTTTCTTCCGCGTGTCCAGGATGAGCTTCGAATCTACTTTAGGAAGCGGCGCCGACTCGACGTTGTAACTCCGCAAAGTGATTTTGCCCTCGCGGTGGCCTTTCATCGCCGCCATACCCTCCACTAACTCACCAAAAATGTCCCTCTTCCCCATTGTCATTCCTTCCTTACCCACGCGGCCGGGCGCGTCGCTTCGCCGCACGTGCCGCCAATTCCGTTTCAATCGCAATCTTCAGCGCCTTTTTCTGTTGCGATGTCAGATCCGAAGCCTCGCCTTTGTCGTAAAGAGTCATCAACCAAACCTGATGATCGGACGAGAAGTGGTAGTAGATAATCCGCAATCCGCCTCTCCGTCCTTTGCCGCGGCGCGGGTCTGCCCAGCGCACTTTTCGAAAACCGCCCGTCCCTGGCATCCGATCGCACAGTTCAGGATTCGCGCCCAGACGGGCCTGTAGTTCCCGATAGTCATCCTCGTTCAAATACTCGGAAAGGTGGCGCGTGAATGGAGGTCATTCCACAAACTCCATGGAACACACTCTACGCCACTAGCGTATACACTATCAACTGTACTCTATTTGCGTAGGGCTGTCAATTCGCGGGTGGTCCCTTCATGCGGCCGGCTCCCTTGAGCCATCCACCTAGAATCACTAACCGACCGATTGTGCTCGCCAGAAACCAGAGCCGTATAATGCTCAGTTCGTTGTTTCAGCCGAATGCACCAGCCGCTCACGCTCTGGCCCGACGCACAGGAGACTTCATCATGTCCACTCATACCGAACCCAGCGCACCGATCAAGACCCGCACCGAATCCGACAGCATGGGCAAAATCGAAGTCCCCGCGCATGTTTATTGGGGGGCGCAGACGCAGCGGTCGCTGCTGCACTTTGATATTGGGCGGGACGTGATGCCTCCGGAGTTGATTCGGGCGTTTGGCACGCTGAAGAAGGCTTGCGCGCTGGTGAATCAGGATCTTGGCAAACTTCCTCCTGATCTTGCGAAGCTGATCTCGCAGGCAGCGGACGAAGTTATCTCCGGCAAGCTGAATGAGCAGTTCCCGCTGCGCATCTGGCAGACGGGATCGGGGACACAGACCAACATGAATGTGAATGAGGTCATTTCGAATCGCGCGATTGAAATGGCGGGTGAGGCAATGGGGTCGAAGAAGCCGGTGCATCCGAACGATCACGTCAATATGTCGCAGTCGTCGAACGATACGTTTCCGGCGGCGATGCACATTGCGGCGGCAGAGCGGGTGAAGAATGCTTTAATTCCGGCGATCAAGACGGTGCACGATGCGATCGCGGCCAAGGCAAAGGAATTTTCGGACGTGGTGAAGATTGGGCGCACGCACTTGCAAGATGCAGTGCCTCTAACTATCGGACAGGAATTTGGCGGGTGGGCGAGTCTGCTCGATCGCGACATCAAGCGGTTGGAGCAGGTTCTGGACGGGCTTTACGATCTGGCGATCGGTGGGACGGCGGTGGGGACGGGGCTGAACGCGCATCCGGAATTTGCCGAGCGGGCGGCGAAGAAGGTTGCCGAACTGACGGGACTTCCCTTCCGCTCGCATCCCAACAAGTTTGCGGCGTTGTCGGCGCACGATGAAATTGTGTTTGCGCAGGGAGCGATGGAAACGTTGGCGGCGTCGTTCATGAAGATCTCAAATGATATTCGCTGGCTGGCTTCCGGTCCGCGGTGCGGGCTGGGAGAGCTGATCATTCCAGAAAATGAACCGGGGTCGTCGATCATGCCGGGCAAGGTGAATCCGACGCAATGCGAGGCGATGACGATGGTCTGCGTGCAGGTTCACGGCGCGACGGCGGCGGTGGGATTCGCCGGATCGCAGGGCAATTTTGAACTCAACGTGTTCAAGCCGGTGATCATCTACAACTTTCTGCACTCGGTCACGCTCCTCACCGACGCCTGTCACGGATACGTCGAATACATGGTCAATGGGATTGAAGTCGATCGGGCGAAGATCGACGGGTACGTAAAGAATTCGCTGATGCTGGTGACGGCGCTCGCTCCGAAAGTGGGATACGACAAAGCGGCGCAGATTGCCCACACGGCACACGTTGAACATTCGAGCCTGCGCGAGGCGGCGCTGAAGTTGGGATATCTTACCGGCGAGGAATTCGATCAGCTGATGAAGCCGGAGAGGATGACGCGTCCGTAGGGAAAGTATTTTCACCACAGAGGCACAGAGACACAGAGAAATGCAAAGGGGTGGCAGTAACCTGTGATTTCGCCGCCCAGCCCCTAAAGGGGAGACTGAAAATAAGCAGCTTGCGGCATCGCTGAAGCGATGCCCTGATACGAAACGGCTTTTGTTAGCGGCCTGTGAAGCCGTGCCTTCCCAACGCTTGCCATTGCCCGAGTGATTTCAGCAGCCCGCTAGTCTTTGGCTAAACACGCTGCCCGCTAGCACCACGCCAGCCATTTCCCCCGCCGCGCCCCACTTTCCCGATTCGGAACGCTTACGGTGGTAACCGATCCAGGGCACTTTTGGGTTACCCAGGCACGTACCCCATCTTATGATTGTCTAACTATTTTCTTATGTTTTGTTTGCGCCCATGCGTGCGCGGGGTGGCTGGGCTGTGCCTCTTATGGGCCGCGCTCTACGTGTCGGCGGCCGACTCTCCTCCGATTCCGGATCATCCCCATTACGCCATTCAACATTTTGGAGAACGCTTTGGGCTGGGCTCTGCCACGGTTCTTTCGATGGCGCAGGACCCGCAGGGATTCCTTTGGATCGGCACGCAGACAGGTCTATTCCGTTATGACGGCAACGGCGTCACTCGCTTTGGACGCGCCGAAGGATTGCCGGGGGAGTTGGTGGAACTGATCCTGGCCGCGCCGGATGGAAATCTTTGGGTGCGGGCTCGTAAAGGGATCGCCCGTCGAGTGGGAGAGCGCTTCGAGCCTATTGTCGTGCCGCCGGAAGCGGGAGCACTGCACGATTCCTATCAGTCGTTTGCGGTTGACAAGGCGGGCACGCTTTTCATTTCGACGCAGAATGGGCTGCTCCGGTTGCCGCATGACTATCCTCGCCACCAGCTCTTTTCTATCGGAAGCACTGCGCTCCCGGCTGCGGTGGACGCGATCGTGCGCACCGATGACGACGTCGTATGGTATGCCGCAGGCCGCCAGATTGGGCGGATTCGTCCGGGACAACGCGCCACTGAACCCATCGCGTCGCTCGACTGGGATGAGGAACATGTGCTCGCCTTGCTGCCCGCTCCGCAGTCCCGGCTGTGGATTCGTACGGCGACCCGTCTCGGATTGCTCAACCTCAATCATCCGACGGCGGGAATCTCATGGGGAGTCGTTGGCTTGCCCGGCGCGAACGGGATGGGCGGCCCCAGCCTTGATCGACACGGGGACATTCTGCTGCCGAGTTCGCAAGGCCTGTACTGGCACTCGGGAGAGACTTGGCGCCTGATTGACCACAAGAGCGGACTGACCAGCAGCGCGATCGCATCGGCTTTTGAAGATCGCGAGGGCGGGATATGGATTGGTACAACAGGCGCGGGGCTGGATTACTGGCCGGGATCGAAACAGTGGTCGGGATGGACTGACGCAGAGGGTTTACCAGACGCGTTGGTTCTGGGCGTGGTGCGAGATAAACGCCAACGGCTCTGGGTTGCAACCAACACGGCTCTCGCAGTGTGGGACCCGGAGGAGGGGCAGTGGCGTACGTGGACCGAGGGCGGAGTTCGCGGCGGAGTTCTTCGAGTCAACATCACTCCTGACGGTGCCGTGTGGGCGCTATTTCCTGACCAGGGGATCTTCCGCTTCGACGCCAACCTTGCTCATCCGCGAGCCGAGCGAGTTCCGGCCCAGGCCGGATGGAAGCCATCGCGAATCGCCGCCTCGCCCGACAATTCGATCTGGGCCGACGGCGCGGACAGGCTGCACGTCATACGGTACGACGCGGGCCGCTTTCAGGTTACGCAGGCAAAGGCACCGTCCGAGAACGTGGGTACTACGAATAATGTTTCGGTTTCACCGGGGGGCGTGGTCTGGTCATCAGGCGCGAATGGGGTCTCGCGTTTGTTTCATGGGCAGTGGCAGCACTTTCGGCAACGGGATGGATTGGTGGCCGACAGAATCGAGGACCTGAAAGCAGTGGGCGATGATGAGGCCTGGTTGGGATACGCGGATGAAGGTCAGATGACGCGTCTCCGGGTCGCGGCCGACGGCCGCGCCGAAGTGCTGCATGTGAAAAAAGGCATGTGCGCACTCGGGATGGACAATCAGCACAGGGTCTGGGCGGAGATGGAAGATGGTGCAGGAAGGATTGCACCCGACGGTAAAGTCCGGACGTTCACAGAAAGTGATGGCCTGATCTGGAACGACGTGAATTGCGACAGTCTATGGCAGGAGGCGGATGGAAGCATCCTGTTCGGCACCAGCAAGGGTCTGGCCCGTTACGACTCCAGTCAGGAAGAACCGGCGTTGGGCAAGCCGAAGGTGGTGCTGACCGCGGCATGGTTCGGGACATTGGAACACCTGAACGAGCGATCCCCGGAGATTCCCTATCGCGACAGCACCTTCCTCGCACGGTTTGCTACGCCCGTCTTTCACAATTCCGACCGCATCTCCTGCCGCTACCGGCTTGGTGGCTTGGAAAAGGAATTCACCGAGACCAGCCTGCGGGAAGCCCGGTACCCCTCGCTGCCGGCGGGCGACTATGCCTTTTATGTGATGTGTGGCTCGACGGAGTTGGGACAGAGCAATCTCGCTGCCTATTCGTTCACCATACTCGCGCCCTGGTGGCGGATGTGGTGGGCGCGCTGGACGGGGATTCTCCTGGTCGCACTGGCAATCTGGGGCACGCTTTGGTCCCGGAGTGCGCGCGACCGCCGCGAGAAAGAACGGCTGGAGCTCGCCGTCACCGAGCGTAGCGCGGAGCTGGCTCAGGCGAACCGCGAACTCCAGCAAGCATCCTTGAGCGATCCGCTGACGGGAGTGCGCAATCGGCGTTTTTTTCAGAGCACGATTCTGGCGGACGCCAGCCAGGCGGTTCGCGCCTACCGCGATGGATCCGGCAAGTTCAGCCGCGATCATCGCGACTTGATCTTCTTCCTGATCGATATCGACCACTTCAAAGAGGTCAACGACCATTTCGGTCACGACGCCGGCGACCGCATGCTGATTGAAATCGCCCGCCGGTTGAACCGGGTCGTGCGGGAATCTGATTTCCTGATTCGCTGGGGCGGCGAAGAATTCCTCGTGGTATGCCGGTCGGCAGAGCGAGAAGACGCTGTGCTCATGGCAGGACGAATTCTGCGGTCGATCGGCGGGCAAGAGTTCGATCTGGGCAACGATCGAAAAATGGTTCGAACCTGCTCGGTGGGATGGGCGCCCCTGCCTTGGCTTCCTCTGGAGTGCGCGGAGTTGTCCGTGGACGAAGTGCTGCGTTTAGCCGATCGCGGCCTGTACCTGGCCAAGGAACGAGGACGCAATCGCTCGGTCGGGCTGGTGCCCAGCACGAGCAAGCCAATTCACCCGGGAAACTATTCGCGGCTGGAACAGTTGATCGAAGATCACTTGATCCGCGAAATCCCGACCTCCGGCGAACGCGCCGCCGGCGCTGGGGCAGAGTGAAACCGCACAGGTCCTGAAACTCATTCCTATTCGTACCCATAGCTTCCCACTGTGCCGCCGAACTGCAGATCCCTCACTTCGTTCGGGATGACAGTTCTAGAAATGGTGGCGTAGGTAGTCTGGCATTACGCGGGCAGGGCGCCCGCGCCACACTCAATCACACACTCAGGGCTTCTTGAGAAAGCGGCGGCGATTGAGGTGGGTGGTGGCCGTGGGTGCGATGTCGTCATACTTCAGCACGCTCATGGAGCCATCCACCTCGAGCACCACCAGGGCCGCATCTTTGTAAGTGGCGACGCCGTGCTCGCGCAGTGAGGCCTGGAGAGAGTCCATGGTGACGTGCTCGCGCGCCATGTGGGCCGCGATGATCTCGCCGTTGTGTACCAACAGGCTGGGCTGTCCTTGAATGAACTTGCGGAAGCGGCGATTCATGCCGGCGACTTCCGCAACCAGGTAGTTCAAGATCAGCAGAGTGGCCGCCGCTACCGCGCCGCCCGACACAGAAGTGTCGGGGCCAGTCATCGCGTTCTGTACGGAGTTGGAAAGCAACAGAAGCAGGGTGAGGTCGAACGGGGTCATCTGGCCGACTTCCCTTTTGCCGCTGAGCCGGATTCCGATCAGCACCAAAAAGTAGACGACGCCCGTCCGCAGGACGATTTCCAGCAGCGTATGTATCCCTGGCGACAGCATCGCTGAGCTATTGCGGGGTGGCCGTCACCGGGATCGGAGCATTCTTCGGAGTGCTCAAATAGCCGGTGATTTTGTTTTTGTCGACCGTCCAGACCACCATTTCATACAGCATGTGATCGCGCCCGGTATAAAACTGGACCGGTTCGCTGGCATTCTTGTCTTTCTTTTCGATGGTGCGGTCGTCGGCGGTAACGTTGAGGGTGTACTTGCCCTTCTTCGGATCGGTCTTCTTGAGCTGGAGCGCGACGGTAGAAAAAGCCTGCGGGTTGGCGCCCTTCAGCAAGGTGAACTCGTAGTACTGGCGGTCGCCCTTGTGCTTCAGGACATCGAGGTCGCCGCGCGTATTAGCAATCAAGCCGCTCTGCACCCCGAGATCGCCGACGGTGCGCTGCAATTGCGCCTTGGTCTCTTCCAACGAAGCCTTGGTCGCGCCCAGATCGGTCTTGACGCCGCCCACATCGGTCTTCACGTTCCCCACTTCGCCGGCCACGGCGCTCAGTTCTTTCCTCTGTTCTTCCGCGAGCTTGGCAACGGACGCGCGCTGCTGCCGCTGCAATTCATCGGCACGCGCTGCCAGTTCTTTCTTGGTCATGCCCAACTGCTGGGCCAGAGTCTCCGCGTCGGCTTCGGCGGACTGCATGCGTTTGGCAAGGTCGGCTTCCTGTTTCTGCGAAGTCGCCAGATCCTGCGTGATTTTTTCCAGCTTGCTGTGCTGGTCAAACAGAACATACGACGCCCCGGCGGCAAACGCGATCGCCAGGACAATCAGAATCCATTTGCCGGCATTGCTGTGCGACTCGGAATGGTAAACCGCGTCTTCGCCATCAGGCATAAGTGTGCATCTCCCAGTTGAGGTGGACTGTAGTGGTTATTGTTGGGGAGAACACAAGCCCTGTCAATTGCGTTGCAGGTACGGGTACGGAGGTACCTTGCGGCTAGAATGGAGGCGTGAAGAACTGGGAGGCAATCATCGTTGGTGCCGGCATCATCGGCTTGTCCCTGGCTCGCGAATTGCGCAAGACGGGCATGTCTGTGCTGGTCGTAGAACGCGGCGAGCCCGGACGCGAAGCTTCCTGGGCGGCCGGCGGCATGTTGGTGGATTCCGAACGTGAAACTCCGCCCGCCCTTCAGTCTCTGGCCTCAGCCAGTGCTCGGATGTATCCCGAGTTCGTGCGCGAACTTGAGAACGAAAGTGGATCGAAGATCGATTTGCGTTCCGAAGGCACCCTGCTGTTCCTGGAAAACGCAGTGACTAAGTTTCCTCCGCAGCGAGGGCAGGCTCTCGCGACTGCCGGCGACGGGACCGCGCTACAGTTATCCTCTCCACTCTCGCAACTGGAGCCTAACCTTCGCCCGCCGGCCCACGCGCCGATGTTTCTGGCGGAACGTTGCGTCGATCCGCGCGATGTTACATCCGCGTCGGTCGCTGCCGCGCGGCAAGTGGGCGTCGATTTTTCATCCGGCGACCCAGTCATCAACGTCGAAATCGCCGCCGGAAAGGTGGCCGGAGTCCGAACCAACAGGAACACCTTTGCCGCCGCCACGGTTGTGAATTGTGCCGGAGCCTGGTCCGGACAAATCGGCCCCCATGCCTTCCCGACGCGCCCCGTCAAAGGACAGATGTTGTGCGTCGTCATGCCAGAGAAGAACCTGCTTCGGCACGTCATCCGCACGCCCGAGTTCTACCTGATCCCGCGCAGCGATGGACGTTTGCTCATCGGTGCAACCGTGGAAGAGGCAGGGTTCGACAAACAGACCATCCCGGAGACGATTGAGAAACTTAGAATGGCCGCGCTCGCACTAGTCCCCCGACTCGCCGAGGCGCGGACTCTGGAAGCATGGGCGGGCCTTCGTCCCGGTACTCCTGATGCTCTGCCCATTCTCGGGGCAACGCCGACCGCGGGTTACTTTGTGGCCACCGGCCATTTTCGCGACGGCATTCTTCTTGCTCCCATCACCGCAAAAATAATTGCAGCCCTGATCACGGGCTCCCAGCCCGCGCTCGCAATCTCCGCCTTTTCGCCAGTAAGATTTGCGCAAGGACAGTAACGCCGTCCCAATTTCAGGCCGACGCCCCGAAGCTTTCCTCTGTGTCCCCCGTGCCCCCTGTGGTTAAGCCCTTGCCCTCCGCCGTTACAAAGGAAACCCTCCCCACAAAACAATCTCGGCGATCCGCGCCCGCCCCGATAAAATGAAATCGACCGACAACAGGAATCTCAAGAATGGACAAGCTCGTCATCCGCGGCGGTGAACCTCTACTCGGCACGATCCGCATCAGTGGCGCGAAGAACGCGGCGCTTCCTTGCATGGCGGCCGCCCTGCTCACCGACGAGCCCGTCATCCTGGAAAACATTCCGCAGGTCCGCGACATCGAGACCACCCGCAAACTTCTTTCCGCCATGGGCGCCGAGGTCGAACTCGGCTTCGGACGCGCCCAGCACCGCACCACCATCTGCGCCAAAAACCTGAGCGCCCCGGAAGCGTCCTACGAATTAGTGAAGACCATGCGCGCCTCCACCCTCGTACTCGGCCCGCTGGTCGCTCGTTGCGGACGAGCTCGCGTTTCACTTCCCGGCGGATGCGCCATCGGCGCTCGCCCCATCGACCTGCACATCAAAGGCCTCGAACGTCTCGGCGCGAAGATCACGCAGGAACATGGCTACGTCGAAGCCGCCGCCGACCGCCTCCGCGGCGCTGAAATTGTCTTCGACAAAATTACCGTCACCGGGACCGAGGATCTGCTCATGGCCGCCACCTTAGCCGACGGCGAAACCATCATGCAGAATTGCGCTCGCGAGCCAGAAGTCGCCGACCTGGCCGCCCTGCTTAACGCCATGGGCGCGAAGATCGAAGGCGCAGGCACTTCCACGATCCGCGTACGCGGCGTCGCCAAACTCCACGGAGCGCGCCATCGCATCATTCCCGACCGCATCGAAGCCGGCACCTTCATCATCGCCGGCGCCCTTACCGGCGGCGACCTCAACGTCACCGCCTGCGATCCCAGCCACCTCACCGCGATTCTGCAAAAGCTCAAAGAGACCGGCGTTAAGATCGCCGTGAAAGCCGACTCCGTCCGCGTGATGGGCGATCATCCCTTCACCGCCGCCGACATGAACACCGAAGAGTATCCCGGCTTCCCCACCGACATGCAGGCGCAATTCATGGCTCTCGCAACGCAAGCCGAAGGCACTTCGATTGTGACGGAAAATATTTTTGAGAACCGCTTCATGCACGCGCAGGAACTAGTTCGCATGGGCGCGAACATTAAGATCGAAGGACGCCGCGCCATTGTTCGCGGAAAAAGTCCTCTCAGCGGCGCAGCCGTACTCGCTTCCGACCTGCGCGCATCCGCATCATTGGTATTAGCCGCTCTCGTAGCCGACGGCGAAACCATCATCGACCGCGTCTACCACCTCGACCGCGGCTACGAAAATATTGAAGAAAAGTTAAAAGCCGTAGGCGCCCAAATCCGCCGCGTGGGAAACATCCTTCCCAAGAAAGCCGCCGCTCCCGCCAGACCATAGCTTAATGTCCGCACGTCATCGGGAGTGGGGAGCAAAAACTGCGGCCAGGAAATCCAGTGGCCCAGAATCCGCAGGAAACCAGCCCCGGAGGGGCGGCCTGGAATCGCCCCTCGCTTCAGCGGTGGGTAAAGCTCGGACTGATGACACCGCTCCCTTACTGCCCCTGCGGAGCCCCCAGCATCGCCTGCTGGCACGCGCTCGCCGCGTTCAACACTTTGCCGAATGCCGGATCGGCACGCAATTTCTCCAATAGCGGATCGGAAAGCAAGTTAGAATGCGCGCAATAATTCGCTTCGACTGCGCTCTGCAGCATGCGCAGCGCCGCCTGTTTTTTTCCGCAATAGCCAAACAACGCGCCCTGGTAATACCAGGTCTCCGGGTCCGGCTCCGCTGCTGGATTGCTTTCCGCCTCCTGCGCCATGCGATCCAACTCCGACCCCGGCGGCACCTGCAAGCACGCTTCCAGCAAGTCGCGATGGAATTGTGGAGCGGCCGGCATGTGCTTCACCGCCTCCCGCGCCTCCGCGATCTTCCCTTCCCGCAACAATATCGACGGCGTCACATACGCCGCCCACTCCGACCCTGCATCCAGCCGCACATACTCCGCCGCCCGCTGCGTCTTACCTAACTCCATGAACGCCCACGCGCACGAACGAAACTGGAAATTTCCCGGATCGAGCGCCATCGCCGTATCGCATTCGCTCGCCGCCTTCTCCAACATTCCCGCATACCGATACACGTATCCCATCACGAAATGTGCCTGCGCGCTTTCCGGACGCTGTTTCACCAGCGCCTGCGCGGCCACGTAAGCCTTGCCCAATTCACCACGCTCCACGCGATTCGTAATCAGTTGCCCCGCCGCCACGATCCGATTCGGGTCCAGTGCCAGCGCGCGTTCGCAAGCGCTATTCGAACGCTGGAACATCGCTTCCCCACCATCGGAATATTTCGCGTCGTAGTAACACCGCAGACCGAGCGCCTCCCAGGCCGGCGCATAGTTCGGATCCGTTTCCACCACATGCTCCAGCACCGCAATCGCATCTTTATTCGGCGTGGGATCGTGCGGCAACGCCAGACTGTGCAGATAAAGATCGTAAGCCTGCGCGTCTTTCGGACGCGTCTGCGTGTCGAAAACTCCGCCCCCCGCTCCCAGAATAGGCAGCAATCCCTGGCGCACCTGCGCCGCCATTTCCGCTTGCAGCGCAATCAGATCGTCGGCGGGCGCGGTCACGTTGCTATGCCATCGCAGACGATTCGTATCCACTTCGATCGCCTCCAACGTCACCAGCAGCCGATCTCCCTGCTTCGTGAAATGACCGGTAAGAATGTTGGCGACGTGGATCGCACGCCCCACCTGCTGCGGATCCACATCGTTCCCCACATACTTTCGCGTAAGCGATGAGGGCCGCACATCCAGCGACCGCGTGTAAGTCAGCGTGTTCGCAATTTCGTCCGCCAGCGCAAAGCGCAGAAACTCCACGCTGATGTCTCCATTATTCTGCAGCGGCAACACCGCAATCGTATTCGGGGCCGCGCCTCCGCCCGCTCCCGGACGCATCTTGAACCACCAGGCTCCCAACGCCGCCAGCACCGTCAGCAACAGTCCCACCACGCCAATCAGAATGTAGGTCTGCCACCGGCTGGTCGCCGCAAAAGTTGTAGTCGCGATCCGGTACGGCAACGCCGGTCGCCGTAACCCGCTCTTGGTGAGCCCGGATTGCGTCTCCTTTTTCAGCGACAGCAGGTCGCCCTTCATTGACAGCGCATTCGGATAGCGGCTGCCCTTGTTCTTCTCCATCGCCCGCCCGATGATCCCTTCCAGCTCCTTCGGCAGGTGATGATTGTGTTGCAAGGGAGAAACCGGCTTCTGATTCAGCACCGCGTCCAGCGTAGTCACCACGTTGCCGCCCGAAAAAGGCTTCTTGCCGGTCGACATTTCGTAGAGCACAACTCCGAGAGAAAACAAATCGCTGCGTGGATCAAGCTCTTCTCCGCGCGCTTGTTCGGGCGACATATACACTGCCGTCCCTGGAATTACGCCGACCGCCGTCAGTGAATCTTCGGTCGCCGTGTCACCGACGGACAGCTTTGCGAGTCCGAAGTCGAGAATCTTGGCCTGTCCGGTCGGCGACACAATAATATTGGCGGGCTTGATGTCGCGATGAATGATCCCTTTAGCGTGCGACGCACTGAGCGCGTCCGTCACCTGAATTCCGATGTCGAGGATCTCATCCAACTCCATCGGAGTTCCGCGAATCCGCTCCTTCAGGCTGGCGCCGTCCAGTTTCTCCATGACGATGAACGGATGCCCGTTGGTGTTTTCGATGTCATGGATCGTGCAGATTCCGGGATGATTCAACTGCGAAGCCGTGCGCGCTTCCCGCACGAAGCGCTCCAGGGCTTTCTCATCTCGAGCCAGATTTTCAGGAATAAACTTCAGCGCCACGCGCCGGCCGAGGCGCGTATCTTCCGCCTCGTAAACTACGCCCATGCCACCGCCACCGAGTTTCCCCACGATTTGATAGTGGGAGACTGTCTGGCCAATCATCCGGAGGCCTCGGGACCTATCCGGCGTAATGGTAGGCCGCCGACCGAACTCCGGTCAACCGGAAGCAGGTCATAGGTTGTCGCAGGTCACAGACGGCCCCCACTCCGGCCTATCCTGTTGCCATGACCTGTGACCTCTGACCTGTGACCTGTGACCTTTTCACCACTGTCCTTTCGGCAGTCTCCCGTGTCGTACTCCCGTGACGTGGAGTGCCACTCCAAACTCGGCCACCATAGTAGAGCCATGAAAGGTAGGACCATGAAATCCCCCACCATTGCCGTGTTCTCGCTGCTGCTCTGCACTCTGGCCCTCGCTCAGCCCTGTCCCAAAGTCAACACCACCACCGAGACGCCCGCCACCCTGCGCGCGATTGTGAAGTCCGTCAACTGCCTGGTGGAATCGGCAAACGCATCGACGCCCGCGTCGCTCCGCAGCGCCGACATTCGCAGCGCTGACGTGCGTAACACCGACGCTCACCCCGGCACCCAGGTGGACACGCTCCCCATCATCGGCCCACAGCACTCCCGCATTTACACCGGATTCATGCTCGCCATTCTCTCCATGCCCGTGGACAGCGCCCACAAATCCGCCCTCGTAACCACCGACGCTCCGCAAGCCACCGTCCGCGGCGCCGGCGGCGGAGAATGCATACTAAAACTAAACCCCGACCGCACCCTCGACGCCCAATGCAACCAAGCCGGCGGCACGGTGTTTGTGGTGTTCAAGTAGGGGCCGTTGGCATTTGGCACCTGGCAGTTGGCTTGAAGCATGTGGGTCGGACACTCTTGTCCGACTTGGTCAGCCATGGCCTGGATGTCGACGGTTTCTGGAAATATCGCCAGCTTAGCCGAGTCCGGGTACGAGATCTCAGCAGGAAATTGATCAACATCCATCGAAGACTACAACCGAGGATACCCGCACCACCCGAGAAAACGCACCGCGCCAGATGCTGCCGCACCTTACTTCTCGCAACACCGATTTCTTTACAGCTTCCTGTCCCCGTATTTGCCCCGGGATGACAATCCATTCAGCGATCCCGCTGGAGAGTTGAGTCGCCTGCCTATGGAGTTGTATTCAGCGTGATCGCAATGCCGTCGGCTGACAGTGCGACTGCAATATCGGGCTTGCCGTCCCCGTTGAAATCGTCCACCACCATGGCAACCGGGCTGATACCGATCGTGAAGAACAAGTCCTTCCCCACAAAGCGCCCCTTGCCGTTTCCCGTCAGAACGTAGACGTCGTCGCTTGGAGGGCTGACGGGATTGTAAACTGCAATTGCCGCATCCAGTTTGCCGTCGTGGTTGAAATCTGCCGTACCC
>JAYTFO010000273.1:0-2134 GCA_043734305.1 Acidobacteriota bacterium
ATCTTCCAGCTCACCGTGGGCCAGGGACGCAACCGGCTCAAGTGTCTCTGGTTCAACGGCACATATTTGCGCGACCGTTTTCAGGCTGGGCAGATGCTCGCACTCTACGGCAAAGTCGAGCAGGATCGCGAAGGGGAATTACAAATTATTCAGCCGCAGTTTGAGATTCTCGGCGACATCAATGAAGAAGGCGGCGCCGACGATGCGGAAAAGAAAGCCGCCGCCTCGCTCGAAATCGGACGCATCGTCCCGATCTACGAATCCACCGGACAGGGGAAACTAACGCCGCGCTGGTTCCGGCGCATCATTCGTTCCGCGCTCGACAATCTTGGCCCCGACGCGTCCGATCCGATCCCGGCCGCCGTGCGAGCGCATCTCAGCTTGATCGCTCCCCGTGAAGCGCTCGAAAGAGTTCACTGGCCCGACCCCGGCGAAAGCTTCACCGATCTTCAGTCTTCGCGTACGCCCGCGCACATCCGCCTGATCTTCGACGAACTGTTCTTCGTGGAACTCGGCCTCGAACTGAAGCGGCGCGAACAGCGAGCGCGTACCGGCATCGCCTTTGCGATCGGAGCCGGCGTCCGCGAAGCCATCAAAAAAATACTGCCGTTTCATCCGACCGCCGCGCAGAAGCGCGTGCTCAAGGAAATCGCCACCGACATGCAGGCGCCCTTTCCGATGCGGCGACTGCTGCAGGGAGACGTCGGCTCCGGCAAAACGATCGTTGCGTTCCAGGCCGCGATCATCGCCATTGAAAATGGATATCAGGTTGCGCTCATGGCGCCGACCGAAATCCTGGCGCAGCAGCACTATTTTTCCGCCCGGCAGATTCTGGAGAAAGCCGGCTACCGGATTGTGCTGCTCACCGGCTCGCTGGAACAAGACCGCAAACGCGCTGTCCAACGCCACATTGCGCAGGGGAATGCACAGCTCGTCATCGGAACGCATGCGCTGATCCAGGAAGGCGTCGAGTTCGAGCGACTCGGCCTCGTGATCGTGGACGAACAACATCGCTTCGGCGTGATGCAGCGCCTGAAACTGATGCAGAAGTCCGACGAAGCGACCAAAGTGGCCGAGCCCGACGTCCTGGTTATGACCGCAACGCCGATCCCGCGCACGCTGGCGCTCACGCTCTACGGCGACCTCGACGTTTCCGTGCTCGACGAGCTTCCTCCCGGTCGCACGCCGGTGGTCACACGCGCCATCACCGACGAACGCGCCCCGGAAGTTTGGGATTTTGTCCGCAAACAAATCACCGCCGGTCATCAGGCGTACGTTGTCTATCCGGTGATCGAAGAAAATGAAGAACGCGAACTCAAGGCCGCCCAGCAGATGTTCCGCCAGCTGCGCGACAAGACGTTTTCGAATCTGCACGTTGGCCTTCTGCACGGGCAACTTGATCCCGATGAAAAAGAAAACACCATGCGCGAGTTCCAGCGCGGAGAACTCAACATCCTGGTCGCGACCACGGTGATTGAAGTCGGCGTCGACGTGGCTAACGCCGCCATTATGGTGATCGAGCACGCCGACCGCTTCGGCCTGGCGCAACTCCACCAGCTTCGCGGACGCATCGGCCGCGGCGCCGCCAAGTCCTACTGCGTTCTGATGTATGGCGGAAAGGTTTCCGAAGAAGGCCAGCGCCGCCTCGACGCCATGGTTCGCACCACCGACGGCTTTGAGATCGCCGAACTCGATCTCGAACTGCGCGGTCCGGGAGAATTCTTCGGCACCAAACAAGCGGGCATTCCAAGTTTCCGCGTTGCGGATATCATTCGCGACCGGCAATTGCTAGAAGCGGCCAAGCTCGAAGCCGCTTTCGTCCTCTCCGGACCGAACGCGGAAATTTCACAGGAAGAAATCGACCGCGCGCTGAAGCACATGCGCGATCGCTGGGCGCTGAGTTATGGATTGGTGGAGGTGGGATGATTTTCTGTATCCCCGCAGATCATTGGGAACCGCAACAATCTCAGTGTAGAGACGCGGCTTGCCGCGTCTCCCTGTCCGATCGGTGCTCCCGCTGCAAGCGGAGACGGGGCAAGCCCCGTCTCTACACTAGGGTTTGGGGGTGATTAAGGTTCGCACCTGCGCCAACAGCTTTGCGCCCGCCTCGCCCGCATCATCGTGCGAGAACGCT
>JAYTFO010000274.1:0-5343 GCA_043734305.1 Acidobacteriota bacterium
CGCGACGACTCCGTGACCGGGAGCGGGGCAGGACTCGGCCTCCCGATCGCCCGCTGGGTTGCCGAGGCCCATCATGGCCGCCTTGAATTGCAGCGCTCCGATGAAGCCGGCAGTACATTTGTGGTCTTCCTTCCTCGCGGTTGATTCCCCTCAGCCATCGGCCGCGCGTCAGCCGCGAGTTGCTTTAGCAGCTCGTAGAGAAAATCGATTTCTGAAATCCACGCCTAAAGGCGCGTTGATTAAACACCGGCTTCGGCAGGCCTGAAGGCACGCCCTGATACGAATCTCGGCTCTCACCACCAGCTGTTAGGAGTTCATGTTCCGTTCATGTGCCGAGTGCTAGGTTTGGCTTGCGAAGCCACATCGCCTAAATCAGCAATCTACTTTTCGGAGGACACACCAATGAAATTCCGCTTACTTTTGATCTTGTCGGTTGCCGGTGTCACGTGTAGCACAGCGTGGGCTCAGGCCAAAGGCCAAAACAATTTCTGTACTCAGACGGCGCGGGCTGCCTTGCAGTCCTGTCAGGTAGGAGCCCAGAGTGACCTTTTGCTTGCTCAAGGCAAGTGCGACAACGTCGCTGATCCCGCCCAGCGTAAAGCCTGTCGGCAGCAAGCGTCGGCGGATTTGAAGGATGGGCTTGACCAATGCAAAGCTCAGCAAACTGTGAGACAAGCCTCATGCCGGCCCCTGGGTCAGCAACCCTATGACCCGGTGATCGACCCTGCCAATTTCACAGACAAGATTGACAATCCCATGTTTCCGCTTGTACCGGGCACGACGTTCGTCTACGAGGGCCAGACGTCCGGTGGGTTGGTACACACTGAATTCATAGTGACCCACAACACGCGGCAGATTCTCGGCGTCACCACCGTGGAAGTCCACGACACGGTTACGACCAACGGCGAGTTGACGGAAGACACCCTCGATTGGCTCGCTCAGGATCGGGACGGAAATGTGTGGTACTTCGGGGAGAATACCGAGGAGCTGATCGGTGGACGTCCCACAACTCTTGCGGGCACGTTCGTTGCGGGCGAGAACGGTGCCCGGCCGGGAATCATAATGGAAGCACATCCGGCGATCGGCGATTTCTACCGTCAGGAGTTCGATCTCGGTAATGCCGAGGACTTCGCGGAAGTGTCGAACTTGTCCGCCACCGTCACTGTGCCCTTCGGCACATTCACAAACTGCCTCCAGACTACGGAGACCACGCCGCTGGAGCCGGACCTCCACGAGGGCAAGTGGTATGCGCCTGGGGTCGGAAATATTCTGACGCAGGACCTTATCACCGGCGAGAAGAGCGAACTCATCCGCATCGAATTAAGGTGAGGAAAAGCGATGGGCAGTCACCGCATGACTTGCGAGGGAAGGGCACGGCTTCGGCCGTGCCCCCCTGCGGCAAAAATGACTGCGTTGGCAAGACTATTATCATGGAGGTTAGCGATGACGCAGAGATTCGTATTTTTCGGAACCTGGGCAGCCACAGTACTGATCACGCTCGCGCTGTTACCTAAACCGTGCCTCGCCTCGAAAAAATCTCAAGCTCCGAAACCCAGGACACTTGCCCAGAAGCTGGTAGAGGAAGCTGCGGCAAAAAACCCCGAAGTCAGCGAAGTCGAATTGGCGGTTCGTTCTTCCAATGCGTGCTCGACGATCGCCGACAGCGCGCATACGGGTATTGGGGAGAAGTGCGATCACGACGAATTCGAGGCGATGCGAACCGGAGAACCGGTGATCGAGAAAGAAAAAGACGGATTCGATGTCACCATGCCACTTCATGACATGACAGGAAACATCATCGGAACCGTCGGCCTCGATTTCAAAGCCGAACCGGGCCAGCAAAAATCGAGTGTCGCCCAGAAGGCAAAGAAAATTGTTCAGGAAATCGAGGCGCAAATCCCGGCAGTGACGAAGTTGTCAGAGCTCGTTGACTGACAAACCGTGCAATAACGACCTTCTGAGCGGACCGATGGTCGTGACTGCGCAAAAAAAAGGGACACCGATTGACGGTGCCCTCTTTTACCTACCGCAACTCAAAAAATCTATTTGCTTTCGTTCAGCCCCGCGCCAAATTCCTTGCGTTGCGCGATCGGACGCACCGCTCGCGCGGCCACTGCCGGCACTCCCGCGGCCGCTCCGTAGCGTTCCAGCAGTACCGGAACCATGGCGCCTTCGGCTTCTTTGACGAACGTAAGTTGGTTTTCGCCCAGCATATCGATCCGGATGAAATCTCCCAGCTTCACCTGTCCGCTCGCGACGAGGTTGGCCAACGGGAAGACAATGTTCTTTTCAATCGCCCGTTTCAGATGGCGCGCTCCATATTTCGGATCCGTGCCTTCGAGCAGCAGGAAGTCCTTCACCTTGGGAGTGCAGTTGAAGACGAACTGGTTTACGCCGGCAGCCATCAGGACGCGCTGCTGGACCATACCCAATTCAATTTCCAGGATCTGCTCCAGGTGCTCCGTGCGCAGCGTCTTGAAGACCACAACTTTGTCGATGCGGTTCATGAATTCGGGCGAGAACTTGCGTCGCGCCGCATCCACCGCCGTGCGATTGATCTTTTCATCGAGCGACGAATCCACCTGCACCGTTTTCGGCGCAAAGCCCAATCCACCATTCACCAGCCCATTCATTTCGCTGGCGCCCAGATTCGACGTCATGATGATGATGCAGTTCGACAGGTCCACCCGCCGGTTGTCGCCCAGCGTCAGCGTGGCTTTGTCCATGATGCCAAGCAGCAACTGCCAGAGCGAGTCCGACGCCTTTTCGATTTCGTCGAACAACAGGATCGACAGCTTCAGCTTCTCCGTGTGCCACTGGTTCAACGCTTCCTGCGTGAGCAGCGGATGCGTCTCGCGATGTCCCAGGTATCCCGGAGGCGAACCGATCAGCTTGGCAATCTCGTGCGAGTGCTGAAATTCCGCGCAATCGATCTTGATGCAGGCGCGCGCATCTCCGAAGAGCGCTTCGGCCATCGCTTCCACCACCCGCGTTTTGCCGGAGCCGGTAGGCCCCAGAAACAGCAGGTTGCCCACCGGTCGTCCCGGCGCATTCAATCCGGCCAGAAACATCTGGTAGATTTCCGCCACTTTTTCGACGGCCTGATCCTGTCCGACGATCTTGCGGCGCAGGGTGCTGTCGAAGTCGCGAGCATCATTGCTGCGACGAGTAGGGTCAAGGACGGTTGCCAGATTCGTTCTCATAGGGTCAGGACTCTTCTTTCTTTCTGGAAACTGTAAGCTTCCTGGGACGGTCGACATTGCGCACCTTTCGCCGGTGGAGAAAGGCAGGTTCTGTCCCGCCCCACCCTACTCAGAGCAACCGGCTCGCCATCCTCCGAAAGCCCCGTATTTCTTTCTTCCTTAACGTTTTAGATGCATCTAACCATAAACCGGCCACGGCTACCCGTTGCCCACCTGCCCCGAAGGGAAATTGTTTGCAGACTGCTGGAAAACTTCCCCGCGCCCACACTCCCACCTTACTTTTGCCGGTGTCCGTAATCCCCACCCCGGCTTGGCCTGCGGTAACTAGCCGCTCCAGGTTACCCAGCCTACGCTAGTAACACAGTTGTTATTTGGAGAAAAAACATTGCCCCGACTATCGCCGCGAGTCCCGATCGCCCTGGCGTTCCTTCTCATCACGATCATTGTCATTGTCATTGCCATTGCAGCTGTTCCCCCGGCCGAGGCAGTTCAGAATCCGCACGCCGCGCACCTGATCTCGGTCAAGAGCCAGACCGGGAAGCCCAAGGTCGCGGATGCGCCCCCACTCCTCGCGCCTCCCGGATCGGTCGTCCACGTCGCTGTCCGTGGAGACAGTATTCCTTCCGTAGCGCGCCACTATCTCAAGAACACCCATTACCTGACTTCGAGCGAACTCGCCGAAGCCATTCGTCAAGCCAACGGCAACCGGCAGTCAACCTATTTGCATCCCGGCGAGCAGTTGATCATCCCCGGCATTCTGGACGCGCCCATTGTAGAGAAAACTGTCGCCGTTCCCAAGGATTTTGAAGTGCGCGCCATCTATCTGACAGGCGTGATGGCGGGCAGCGACCATGGCCTGCGCATTGTTCGCCACTGGCATGAAGTTGGCGGCAACGCAGTTGTGTTTGATATCAAGGACAGCGACGGCATCGTCAACATCCCTTTCGACAATCCTCTCGCGACCGGCCAGAAGCACTACATCCACGATCTGCCGAAGTTTACCCGCTTCCTGCATTCGCAAAATATGCATGCCATCGCGAGGATCGCAATTTTCCGCGACGAGCACCTTGTCACCACGCATCCCGAACTGGCCGTGAAGTCGCGTCGCACTGGTCAGGCCTGGCGCGAAAATGGCAAGCTGGTCTGGACCGATCCATCGAATCCAAGAGTGCAGAATTATGACATCGCTCTGGCGAAGTTTGTAGCGCAATCGGGCGTGGACGAAGTGCAGTTCGACTACGTGCGCTTTCCCGCCGAAGGCGACCAGAAAGACGCCGACTTCGTATTTCAGACGGAGCGTCCGAAGTGGCAGCGCTCGGAAGTCATTGCTGACTTCCTGAAGCGCGCCTACGCCGAGATTCATCCCACCGGCGCGCTGTTCTCGCTTGACGTTTTCGGCATCATGGCCTGGCAGCGTCCCGTGGACCTGGCTCATACCGGACAGGACATTGTCGCCATGGCCAAGCACTGTGACGTGATCTCGCCCATGATCTACCCCTCGCACTTTTTCGGCATGGACGGCATCGCGCACCCCGGCGACGCGCCCGAACATTTTATCGGCGAGTCCATGGACCGCTTCATAAAGATCACGAAAGACAGCGGCGTAGTGATTCGTCCCTGGCTGCAAGCCTTCGCCTGGCGCACCAAGACGTATTCCCCGAAATATGTGGAAGTCCAGATCGCAGCCGCCAAAGAAAAAGGCGGAATCGGCTTCCTCTTCTGGAATGCCAACAACGACTACTCCAAACCCTACACCGCAATGCCGGAAATGCTCGCCGCCAAAGGCAAATACTTCCGCGGCGAAGATCTTCCTGCAAATGTGAGGATCGAGGCCGCCGCACCAGCGGCGCCGTTGGTTGCGACTCCGATCGTTGCGACTCCGACAACTGCGACTCCGACGCCAGTTGTGCAGCCGGTATCCAGTCCGGTCAAGATCTGGCGACACTGAGCGCCAGTTGTTCGATGTCACCTCCACTTTGATTGGATGCCTTGATCGATTCGTAGAGACGCCGCTTGCTGCGGCTCGGGCGAAAATCGTTGTGAGTGTAATCGCCTGTGGCTGTTGAAAAAGTCCCTCCGTGGAAGTGGGCGGAAAAAAGATCACGCTAGGATGCCCTACAATCGACGTTCTTGCCTCGGG
>JAYTFO010000275.1:0-32097 GCA_043734305.1 Acidobacteriota bacterium
CCCTCCGGCAGATTCGCGATGCCATGCCGGATCGCGTTTTCCACCAGCGGTTGCAGCAACAGCGGCGGCAGCAATACTTTCAGCGCTTCGTCCTCCACCTGCTCTTCCATCGTTACTCGTGCGCCGAAGCGCACCTTCTCGATCGCCAGATATCCTCGGATCAACGTCAACTCTTCCTGGATCGTGATCGCTTCCTGTCCGCCCACTCGCAACGTGGTGCGCAGAAAATCGGCCAGCAGGATGCACATCTCGCGCGCTTTGCCTGCGTCCACGCTGGTAAGAGCGCTGATCGAATGCAGGCAATTAAATAGAAAATGCGGATTCACCTGCGCCCGCAGCGCTTTCAATTCCGCGTCCCGCGCCAGAACCCGCGCCTCGAGTGCGCGCTCCTGCGCCTCGCGCGACGCCTGCTCCGCCAGCAGCACGTAGTGGAACGTCACCGACAAAACGTACAGCAGAACTCCCGTCACCCACAGCAGTGGGAGATACTTTGCGGCGCGTTCGTCCAATCCCGTAAGCCCAGCCGAACGCGTAAGCCCTGCAGCAAGAGCTTTCGCCAGTTCCACCCACAACGTGCTCAGCAGCACCGCCGCCGTAAAGTGCGTGAGCAGGAGCTTGAAAAATCCCGACGACTCCACCGGCGTTGCCCGGCACGGATACCACGCCGCCAGACAAAGGAACGCGTACACAAAGCAAAGCGGCACCGTGAGTGCCGCTGCCACCATCCAACCCTCACCCGCCCGCACCAGCAGGTAGATCAGGATTCCAGCCAGCGGAACCCATGCCAGCAGATACAGTCCGAATTGGCGAAACCGGGAAAGTATAGGATGCATTCGCCCTCTAGTTCCTCACTTCAACGCCGCCCATGATGGCCACGCCCTTCACGATCAGCGTCTTCGTAACTTGGGCCCGCTCGCGGGTTTTCAAACTGTGCCCTCCCATGAAAGCGCTCACCTGCATGGAGACCGCCCAGTGTTCCGGAACGCGCAGAACACCGCCGCCCATGAAAGCCGTGACACTGATGACGGCCTGATCGCCGTCGATGTCCGCGTCCCGCAGATCAACATCAAATCCGCCCATGAACGCGACCAGATCGCCGCCGCGAAACTCCTTGGACTGAATGCGATACTCTCCGCCTCCCCAGATCGCCACCACATTAAGGTGCGGCGACAGCGCGCCAAGGCTGGCGTCCGGCAGTTGGAACGCCCGCCAAATCATGACCGCCCCGGCTGCAATGATGAATACCGGCCAAAACGTCTCGATACGAATGTGCAGAAAACCCAGCTGGTTCAGTTCGAGCAGAACGCCAACCGCGATCAGCAAATAACCCCAGGGCTGCGACCGTTGCGACTGAAATACGTTAATCAACCCGACGAAGATAAACACCGTTGCCCAGAAATTGAACCAGTTGTGGATCAGTCCCATCTGGCTAAGCAGAAGCAGCACACCGAACACGATCAACACGCCGCCGCTCAACGCCGCCGAATTGATGCCATCGTTCTTAGAGTTCATGCCGGCCTCCCTGTTCCTCATTCCGGTTTCCAGATTCCGCATGGCTCGCATCCTGGTCTGCCAGTAAGAGGATTGCTCCCACCGCCACCAGCAACACGGGCGCCGAATGGACTACCGCCGGAAAAGAAAAAACACTGGTCCGCACGAGGGACCCAAGTCTATCAAACAAGAACGGAACACCTGCCACTGCCATGACCGCCGCCAGCAGCGTCGCTTCCCATCGGTCCGGTTGATTTTTGCTTGCCATCGCCATTTCTCCTGCTGAACATCTGCCGTTCCAAGGCTATGTTCTGAAGCCAAGTTAGCCCTTGCCGGGAAGCGTGTCCTGCCCTTTTCGGCGAGTTGCGGTTACCCACCGGCGAATGGCGGTTGGTCTCGGGGACACCGCCTTGGGAGGAGAAATTTCCCGTAGAGACGAGGTTTGCCTCGTCTCCCCCGCGAACGGAGCCGCGGCAAGCCGCCTCTCTACTCTTAGACGTTGGAGCGACCCCATCCTGCCGCTTGCTCCAAACCCTTTCTCATCAATAACCAGAAGTCATCCAGTGACGATAAGAACTTATGTAACAGTTACTTGTAGTCGATATGGTCCTTACCAATAGGCCACCACCCCTACGGAATCGGGCCATGTACGGTCGCGCAAGCCCCGCCTATGCTGACGTTATTCCCCCACTGGGGCTCGGAGACCAAGAAATGAAAGCCCTTCTCGCAATTCTGGTACTGACGGTGACCGCAGCGGCTCAGAACTTTGCCGGTCCCAGTTCCTCACTGCCCGACGCACCCAGCCAGCATCATTTTTGGACGGTCGAAACCAAAATCAACACTGGAATCTTCGCCGGTCTGGTCGCCGCCGACGCGATCACTACGCAAAACGGCCTCTCGCACGGTTATCGCGAAGCCAATCCCATCATGCGTCCGTTTGTGACTCGTGGCACCGCCGGACAGGCCGCTGGATCGGCCCTGGGCTTCGGCGCCGGACTCGGCACCATGTACCTTCTGCACAGGACCAACCATCACAAAGCCGAACGCATTGCGATGCGCCTGATGATTGGCGTCCAGAGTGCCGTGGTCGCCAGCAATTACTTCTCGACGCACTAGGAAAATAGAAGAATGAAATGTGGGGCGGGCACTCCTGCCCGCCGCTCTCTCTCTCGCCTTTTTAGTCAATCTCTCCGCTATAATTTCAGCAAGGAATTTTGCTCGACCCTCGGCGCCGGCGAAGTTGTATCAGATTGCTTCGAACCCCAGCCGCTTCCGCGAATTTTTATTGAGTAATCGAAGGAGCCTCCATGGCCATTCAGAAGACCGACAAAATTTGGCACAACGGCAAGCTCATCCCCTGGGACGACGCCACTCTGCACGTCATGTCGCACGTGGTCCATTACGGCTCTTCTGTGTTTGAAGGCGTGCGCTGCTACGCGCTGCCGACGGGTCCCGCGATTTTTCGCGCCCAGGAACATGTTCAGCGCCTGCTCGATTCCGCGCGCATTTACCGCATCGATGTGGACTTCACGCGCGAAGAAATCCTCGGCGGCTTGCTCGAACTCATCAAGACTAACGGCGTGTGGCCCTGCTACATCCGCCCCATCGTGCTGCGCGGATACGGCGAAGCCGGCGTCAATCCCTTCAACTCGCCCACCGAGGTCTACATCTGTAACTATCCGTGGGGAAAGTATCTTGGCACCGACTCCTCCGAGGGCGTCGACGTCTGTATCTCGTCCTGGACGCGCATCGCTCCCAACACTCTGCCCGCGATGGCGAAAGCGGGCGCCAACTACATGAACTCGCAACTCATCAAGATGGAAGCCGTCATCAATGGCTATTCGGAAGGCATCGCGCTCGACGTCAACGGCTACGTCAGCGAAGGCTCGGGAGAGAACCTCTTCGTGGTCCGCAACGGCGTCCTGCAAACTGCGTCGCTCGGAAACTCCGTGCTGCCCGGCATCACCCGCGACTCCGTTCTGCAGATCGCGCGCGACCTCGGGATTAAGATCGTCGAGGGCCAGATCCCGCGCGAATCGCTCTATATCGCGGACGAAGTGTTCTTCACTGGCACTGCCGCCGAAGTCACTCCCATCCGCTCCGTCGACAAGATCAGTGTTGGCCAGGGCGCACTTGGACCCATCACCAAATCAATTCAAAAAGAGTTCTATGGGATCGTGCGCGGCGAGAAACCCGATCGCTATAACTGGCTGACCCCCGTCCCGGTAGGATCGAAGCAACCCGTAGGAGTCTGAAGTAGTGGAGTGCAGTGTGGTGACGTGGCGCGGGCGCCCGCGGACGGTGCTGATCTTTGCAATGGGCGCAAACGATCGCAACAAGCCCACCGATCACGACGTAAATTCCCAGCCTTCGTCTTTCATTTTTCGATTGGTCCAGTGCTGCAATTGTTCGAAGAGGGCGGGCTCAATCACGACAAAACGCAGGCCGGCTTTTCCTCCTGCATCGGCCCACATCAGGCGCCCTTTGGCTTGGATCACGGCCTCGCTATCGGGCAGCAGGAAACTCACGCCAAGCAGTCCAGTAAATGCCCCGGGATCGGGAATGCTCTCCAAACCCATGCCGCCCGTGCTCAAGTTGACGGCCTGCGCCTGACATTCCTTTCCATTTGCGTTCTGCAGAGTGACGGGCAGGTTGACCTTGGCGCGGAAAAATTTCTGCTGCTCGTTACTGATCGTGCCGAGCGTGGCCCGCCGGTCTCCCGTGGGCACGTCAATTTCGTACTCGCGCAGCTTGCGGCTTAAGGTGCGGCGCGAAATTCCGAGCTGCTCGGCGGCCTGCGCACGATGTCCGCCCGTGCGCTCGAGAGCACTGATGATCATCTGCTCTTCCATGTTGTCAAGATTTCCGAGTGGCATCGCGGCGCCGCTCGAAGGTAGGAGAGCCTTTTCGCCAGAAAGTTCGGTTTGAACCTCGTCGAGAGCGATCTGCTTGCCGGTTCCAGCCATCGCCAATTGCGCGACCAGGTTGCGCAACTCGCGGATGTTGCCGGGCCAGTCGTAGGCCTGAAGTGCAGCCAGCGCTTCGGGTGTAAAGGTTTTGCCCGGAGTCTTCAGGGAGAGAAAGTGCTGGGCCAGGGCAACGATGTCTTCCAGACGCTCGCGCAAGGGAGGCACGCGCAACTGGAACTGACTCAGGCGGTGGTAGAGGTCTTTGCGGAATCTTCCTTCTTTCACCGCGAGTTCGATATCCTGGTTGGTGGCGGCGACCACGCGCACGTCCACGATGATTTTGCGATTCCCGCCCAGCCGGTAATAAGGAGATCCATCGAGAATGCGCAGCAGCTTGACCTGGATTTGGGTCTGCAATTCTCCTATTTCATCGAGGAAGATCGTGCCCTTGTCGGCGAGTTCGAAGAGGCCGGGCTTGGAGGCATCGGCGCCGCTGAAGGCTCCCTTTTCGTAGCCGAACAATTCGCTCTCGACGAGTTGCTCGGGAAGAGCGGCACAGTTGATGTCAATCAGTGGGCGCTTGCTGCGATGCGAAGATTCGTGGATGGTTCGCGCCACCATTTCCTTGCCGGTGCCGGTTTCACCCACCACCAGCACGGTCTCGGTGTGTCTTGCGACCCGATCCACCATGCCCATGAATTTATGGATCACGGGACTAGCCATGACGAACTGCGTGCCGTCGATCTCGCGGCAAATTGTGTTGGAGGTTTCAGAAGTCTGGCCTGCGTCGGTCCGCGATGGGTCTGCCTGTATAGCGCGTTCCAGCAATTTCTTGTCGGTGATGTCGATGGCGAGCGCTACCATGCCGACGGGAACGGAATCCGGGCCGCGCAGCAGGGTCACAGAAAGATGGGCGTAGACATCCTCGCCAGATTTTGCACGAGAGCGCAGTTCACCCTCGAATCGCCCCTTCTCGAGAACGGTCGGCATCACCTGCCGGGTGAAAAATACCTGCTCTTCGGGACGATAGAGCCCCGTGATGTTCCGACCGACAAGTTCTTCCGGCGCATAACCATACAGGCTTACACCATTGTTACAGGCAGTAATGTTGCCGTGTAAGTCGGTTGTGATAATGGCGTCATGGAGCTGGTCGAGAATAGCAGCGGAAAACGGACTCGCCTGCCCGGCCGAGGGCGAGTGCTCGCCCCGCTCTGCGGAGGAGGATTGTCGATCCTTTTCGACGGGTTGAATCATAGAAACATTGAAAGTCGCGGCCAACGGCGGATTCCGCGGGATTGGCCGGTCCCAGTATTTCGAAGGCCGACTCGGAATATTGCCAAGCCGCCCCAGCACGATGCTGACACATTCCCAGCGACTTATTGAGGGCCTTCGGCCCAGGCCGGAAACCGACGTAACGTGTCCAAAGGGCGTGGCAGGGTTTTCGCTGGCAAAATCGTTTTTCCTCATTGGCCTCTAAGCCTTGACCTTCTTTATGGTTACTAAGGTAACTAGGTACACCCCGCAGGTTGCTCTACTATTTCACACAATGAAAACTTGGCACTTGTGTCAAGTTGCGGGCAGACATCCGCCTGGCCGGGCAGTAACCAGGCTCGGCTCTGTACGTGGAAGACGCAGTTTGAGGCACTTAACTCAAGCCCCTGCAAGGGGCTTGGTCACACTGGTAACTCCACCCCCTGGAGTGGCAGAGCAGCTGCGGAACAGATAGATGGCAGTCGGAAGCTGACGCATGTCCAAGCGGGCGACATTGTTCATCGGAATGACGGCGGCGCTGGGGGCGTCCGTGCTCGCCTATGCGCTGGCGCACTGGCAGAGTACTGGCCTGGAGCGTTTCGCCTGCTATCTGATCATCGCGGTGCTGGCGTCCGGTCTCAAGATTCAGATCCCCGGCCTCGACGGCACCATGTCCGTCAACTTCCTCTTTATTTTGCTGGGCGTGCTGGAACTTAGCCTGCCCGAAACGCTGTTGATGGGCTGCATGGCCACTCTGGTACAGTGCCTGTGGCAGGCACGGCAAAAAGTTGTTGCGGCCAAGGTCGTGTTCAACGTCTTCATGATGGCGAACGCGATCGCGCTTTCGTTTTTTGCGTATCACCGGCTGGCGGCAGTTCTGGGGGAAAAGACTCCCGTGCTGCTGGCGATCACCGCGCTGCTGTTTTTCCTCGCCAATACTCTGCCGGTTTCGATCATCATTTCTCTCACCGAAGGCAAGCCGGCGCGCAAAGTGTGGGCGGAGTGCCATTTCTGGTCGTTTCCCTACTATCTGGTGGGAGCCGCGGTCGTCTTCACGGTTGGATTCGTGAACCAGTATGCGGGCTGGCAAACCGCGATTTTGGTGCTGCTTCCCATCTATTGGGTCTATCGCTCTTATCGACTCTATCTCGGTAAGCTGGAGGCCGAGAAGAAGCGGGTCGAGATTCAGAAGAAGCATGTTGAGGACGTTGCCGCCCTGCACTTGCGCACGATTGAAGCGCTGGCTCTGGCGATTGAAGCGAAGGATCACACGGCGCAAGAGCACTTGCAGCGCTTACGAGTATTCGCGGTGGCCATCGCGCAGGAATTGGGACTCTCCGACGCAGAGATCGACGCGTTGCGGGCCGCCGCTTTGCTGCACGACATCGGCAAGCTGGCCGTGCCTGAACACATCATCAACAAACCGGGGAAGCTGACGCCGGAAGAATTCGAGAAGGTGAAGATTCACGCCGTCGTAGGAGCGGACATCCTGGAGCGGGTGGCGTTTCCCTACCCGGTCGCGCCGATCGTACGCGCGCATCACGAGAAGTGGGACGGCACGGGATATCCGGACGGATTGAAGGGCGAACAGATTCCAATGGGCGCCCGCATCCTGGCGGCGGTGGACAGCCTGGACGCAATGATTTCCGATCGCCAGCATCGCAGTGCGGTGCCTCTGGCGAGCGCTGTAAAGAAAATCGTAGCGCTATCGGGCGCGTCGTTCGATCCGAAAGTAGTCGAGATCCTGCAACGCCGTTACCTAGAACTGGAAAAGATGGTGCAGGTGCAGCCGGACGTGGCGGAAGCCGGCGATGCGTCCAGGGTTCCCGGAAAAAACGCAGCTCCGGCTTTGGGATTCGATACCTCGGGCGCAGGGGTCTCGGGCGGCGATGCCGATTTTCTGTCCTCGATTGCGGCCGCGCGCCAGGAAGCGCAGACCATGTTCGAACTCAGCCAGGATCTGGGTAACTCGCTGAGTCTGGGCGAGACGCTGTCCGTGCTGTCCATGCGACTCCGACGGCTGATTCCTTATGAGTCGATGGCAGTATTTCTGATCAAGAACAACGTGCTCATTCCAGAACTGGTGAGCGGCGACAATTTCAGGATTCTTTCCTCGCTTAACATTCGCGTTGGCGAGGGCCTGTGCGGCTGGGTGGCGGAACATCGCAAACCGATCCTGAACGGCAATCCGCAGATGGAATCCGGCTATGTGCAGGAGCGGGACAAATATACGACGCTGCGTTCCGCACTCGCAGTGCCGCTCGAAGGCCTGAACGGTGTGGTGGGAGTATTGGCCATGTACCGCGCCGATCACGACGCGTTCACCGCCGACCATCTGCGAATTTTGCTGGGCGTGAGTTCGAAGATCGCGCTGTCCGTGGAGAATGCGCTGAAGTATCAGCAAGCAGAGAGCTCCGCAACCACGGACTACCTGACAGGATTGCCGAATGCGCGTTCGCTGTTCGTACATCTGGCGCGCGAACTGGCTCGGTGCCGCCGTACCGGGACGGCGCTCGCGGTGATGGTCTGCGATCTGGACAATTTCAAACAGATCAACGACATCTACGGCCATCTTGAAGGCGACAACCTGTTGCGCGACTTTGCCGGGCACATGCAGGAAATGTGCCGGGGCTATGACTATGTGGCGCGCATGGGTGGAGACGAATTCGTTGTTGTTGCGCCCGGCCTGAGTCCGGAAGCAGCGGAGGAGAAGGCGTGCCGCCTGAATCGACTCGCCGTGGATGCGGGGAGAAAGGTCGCGGGTCGCAACCTGATTTCCCTAAGCGTGGGCGTTTCGTTTTGCCCGGTAGACGGTTTCGACCTCGAGCAGTTACTCGGGGCGGCGGACCGGCGTATGTATTCCGTCAAACAGATTCACCACGAAGAACTCGAGCGCGAGACCACACCGCCGGATTCGCAGACTCGCGGCGCGACGGTGAACTAGGAATCCGCCATGCTGCTTTGGAGAATCGCGCGACACTTACTGGCAATCGTCGGAATCGTCCTGCTCGGCGGGCTGATCTCGGCGACACTGGTGCGCCTGGCTCCCGGCTTCGACACCGACGAACATCAGCTTGATCCACATCTCAGCGCCGAAAGCGTTCGCGCCCTTCAGGAAACGCGCGCCGGCGAACACAACGTGTTGCGCTATTACGCGGCGTATCTGCGGGGAGCGCTGCACGGCGACCTCGGCGTCTCTCATGCGTTGGGCCAGCCGGTGCGGACCCTGCTCCGCGATCGTTGGCCCGTCACGCTGCGGGTTGCCGGCATCGGATTGCTGCTGGGATGGTTGATGGCGACGGCCTTAGCATTTCCGGTATCGCTCACGCGCTTTGCCGCTTATGAAATTCTGGGGACGACGGCCAGCAGTCTTTTTCTTTGTGTTCCAGCAGCTGTGCTGGCGTTGCTGTCGGTGATCTTCAACGCGCCGGGATACCTGGCGATTGCGTTGATCGTGTTTCCGAAAATTTATCGCTACACGCGGAACCTGCTCGCGAAAGCCTATGGGATGCCGCACATCACGGCGGCTCGCGCCCGGGGATTGGGAGAGGTGCGCATTCTGCTCTGGCACGTTCTGCCGGTGACGGGGCCGCAGATGATTGCGTTGGCCGGTATCACGGTGAGCATCGCCCTCGGAGCGAGCATTCCGGTTGAGTCCTTGTGCGGCCTCCCCGGCATCGGACAACTTGCGTGGCAGGCGGCGCTGGCGCGCGATCTGCCGCTGCTCGTCAACCTGACCGCTCTTGTTACGCTGGTTACCTTGCTGGCCAATTCCGGGGCCGATGTAATTGTCCACATGGTGAGGTCTCGGGAAGCATGAGCGCAGCCCGTAAGCTGGCGTGTGTCGTGGTGCTGGCCGTGTGCGCAGCGTCGATGGCGGCGCCCTGGCTTGCTTCCGCGGGATACGCGAAGCAGTTTCGGGATGCACCCGGTTCTCCGCCTTCGCGACAACATCTGCTGGGCACCGACGAAATCGGCCGCGATCGTTTCGCGCGCGTGCTTTACGGAACACGTATTTCGCTGTTGCTGGCTCCGGCCGCGGCGCTGATCTCCACTCTTCTGGCCGCGTTGGTCGGTGGGCTGGCGGGATACCTGGGCGGCGTCTGGCTGCGATTGGCGACCGGGCTGACGGATCTATTTCTTTCCTTGCCGTGGCTCTTTCTGCTGATTACGGTTCGGGCCGTGTTGCCGCTGAATGTTTCTCCGGTGGTTTCAGTTTTGGTTACTTTTCTGATCCTTGGACTACTGGGCTGGGCCGCATCGGCGCGCGTGCTCTGTACCAGCGCGCAGTCCTTGCGGAGTTCCGATTTCGTTGTGCAGGCGCGCGCTTCCGGATTGCATGGATCGCGGCTCTTCTTTGTTCATGTGCTTCCGAACCTCAAACCGGTTTTGTATGCGCAGTTCTGGATTTCGATTCCGGTCTTCATCCTGAGCGAAGCGAATCTGGGAATTCTCGGCCTCGGCGTGGCGGAACCTCTGCCTTCGTGGGGAAGCCTGCTGCGCGAACTGGAAGGGCTCGTTTCGTTTCGTGAAGAGCCCTGGCGACTGGTTCCGCTGCTTCTGCTGATCGTCGTCATGACATCGTTCCAAACGATTTTGTCGCAAGAGCAAGAGGAGGTGGCCGCATGATCTGCCGCCGCATTTTTTCTACGATTCTTATTGGCTGCGTGCTTCTGCTTGGAATCGCCTCGGCACAGAGTGCAAACGAATTGCGCTTCTGTCTGCGCGCCGAGCCGAAGACTTTCGATCCGCTTCTGGTGGACGACGACGCTTCGCTCGCCATCCGCTATCTGACGGGTGGGGTGTTGATCCGCGCGAACCGGCAAACGCAGGCGCTGGAGCCGGAACTGGCGGAGTCGTGGAAAGTTTCGAAAGATGGCAAGGAGATCACCTTCAAGCTGCGCCAAGGCGTGCGATTCTCCGAGGGCAGCCCGTTTTCCGCGGAGGATGTTGCTTACACCGTGAACCGCCTGATGGATCCGGCGTTACATTCCTCGACCGGAGACGCGTTCCGTTCGGGCAACAGCGCGGTCACAACGAAGATACTCAGTCCGAATCAGATTTCGGTTACGTTCTCCGCTCCGGTCATCGGACTCGCCGGACTCTTCGATCAGGTGGCCATCATGTCGTCGCATGCTTCGACAAAAGAAGCCGCGGTGCTGGGCCCGTTCATGGTCGCGGAATACAAGGCGGGATCGAGCGTGCTTCTGAAACGCAATCCGAACTATTGGAAAAAAGACGCGCAGGGCCGCCCGTTGCCATATCTGGACTCGATCCGGCTGGACATTCAGCCCAATCGCGATGTCGAAGTGCTGCGCTTCCGGCGTGGGGAACTCGATCTCATCAACTCCATCGACACGGAATACTATGACCGGCTGGCCGCGAGTTCTCCGGCAGTGGTGCACGATGCCGGAGCGTCGCTTGATTCCGAATTCATGTGGTTCAACCAGGTTGCGAACGCTCCCATCCCCGAGTACAAGCGGAATTGGTTTCGTTCGACGAATTTCCGGCGGGCGGTTTCGGAAGCCATCAACCGCGCCGATCTGAGCCGAGTCGTTTTCAACGGACACGCCCAGCCTGGAGTCGGTCCGGTTTCTCCGGCCAACAAATTCTGGTTCAACAGTCGGCTCAAGGCCGAGCCCTACGCGCCTGACGCAGCTCTGAAACGCCTGCAAACCGACGGGTTCGCGTTGCAGAACGGAACTCTGCGAGACAAGGACGGAAACACGGTCGAGTTTTCCATCGTGACCAATGCCGGCAACAAATATCGCGAGCGCATGGCCGTCATGATTCAGGAAGATCTCGGCAAAATTGGCGTTAAGGTGAACGTGGTGACGCTCGACTTTCCGTCGCTGATCGAGCGCATCGCGCAGAAGTTCAACTATGAAGCTGCCATCCTGGGATTTCAAAACGTCGACCTCGATCCGAATGGCCAGATGAATATCTGGTTGAGTTCGGCGGAAAATCACGCCTGGAATCCGAAACAGAAGGCGCCGGAAACCTCATGGGAAGCGGAGATTGATCGCCTGATGCGCGAGCAAGCCTCGGCGTCCGATCCGAAGAAGCGCAAGGCCGCCTTCGATCGTGTGCAGGAGATTGTCGCCGAACAGGCTCCGTTCCTGTACCTCATCAACAAGAATGCGCTCTCGGCGGTTTCCACTACGGTGGAGGGAGCGAGCCCCGTAATTCTTAGCCCGCAGACGTACTGGAACGCGGAGAGGCTTACGCTGCACTCGAACGCACAAGCCAGCAAATGAGCGGCGGATGAGCGAAATGAAGATCGACGCGTCCCAAACCCTGCTCTCCGCGCGGGTTACGGTCCGTTATCCGGGGAAAGCCCCCGTGCTGAACGGAGTCGCTCTCGATATTGCGCCCGGTGAAATTGTCGGCCTGGTCGGACAAAGCGGATCCGGCAAGAGCACGCTGGCCATGGCGATTCTCGGCTTGCTGAGTCGCAAGCGCGCCACCGTGGAAGGCAGCATCGTCTTTCAAGGCACCGATTTGGTTACGATGCGGGAGCGCGATTTGCGCGGCCTGCGTGGACGTTCGCTTAGCCTGGTGCTGCAGAGTCCGCTGTCGTCGCTCAATCCGGCGCTCAGGGTTCGAACTCAACTTAAGGAAGCGTGGCGCGCGCACGCAAGCGGGGCCAGCGCGGATTGCGATGCGGCCATCCAGTCGGCGATGACCAGCGTCAGCCTGCCCGCCGACCCGGACTTCCTGCGGAAATATCCAGCACAACTCAGCGTGGGCCAGGCCCAGCGGGTGTTGATCGCGATGGCTGTGATGCATCGACCAGCTTTACTGGTCGCCGATGAAGCGACCAGCGCGCTGGATGTGATTACGCAGTCGGAGATCCTGGAATTGTTCGCCCAACTCAACCGCGAGATCGGGATGTCGATTCTCTACATCTCGCACGATCTGCCGTCGGTGGCGGGAATCTGCCAGCGTATCGCCATTCTTCACGAGGGGCAGATTGTGGAGTGCGGTCCGACGGAACAGATCTTCGCGGCCCCGGCTCACCCTTACACGCGCCGCCTGATGGCGTCCCTGCCTCGCGTCCCGGCAAGGATGAAGATGGAAGAGCCAGTTACAAAGGCGCAGGCGGCTGCCGCCGGACTTACTCCCGCGCAACTTCGTTCTCACTAACTCAGTAGACCTGAAGCATCTGAAACAATCCCGTGGTAGAGACACGGCTTGCCGCGTCCCCTCTGCGAACTGAGACGGGGCAAGCCCCGCCGCTACTCGGAATTTCACCCACTGCCATGGTCACTTTGTGTACTGCAGGGTAACCCCGAGTAACATGGGACAAAGTGGCCCACCGCCCTGGCAAGGGGACAGAGTGTCCAGTTTTCAGTCAGCACGTCGTGTGCATGTATCTCTACAATCAACAACTTACGCCTGATCGATTGGCCCCGCCCGTGCACTGTAAGCGGTGGGTAGTAGCGGACTGCTTTCTCCGCAAAGGCCAAAAAAAAAATGACTGCACACAGAAAGAAAAAGTCAAACCAGCGCAACGAACGCCATGGAGCCGCGTGGGGCGGCGGGCGTTTCTTGTTACTGGCCCTGATTTTCATCGCGAACCCACTGTTCGCGCAGAAGCCCCGTCCTGTTTCCGACGACGGCGCCTCTGCATCCAGCGCCAAGTTATCGCCCGATCTTGCCCAGATGCTCAAAAGCAAGAGCGGACCGATGCGCGTCATCGTTACCTACAAGAACGCGCCCAGCGCCAGGCAGATGTCGAGGGCCCAGTTCCAGGGCGCCAAGTTGAATTCGAACCTGTCGCTGGTTAAAGCGGGTGCGTTCACGATGTCGCGGGCTGCGATTTTGGCCCTGGCCTCGGACGACGATGTGGCTTTCATCTCGCCGGACCGCAAGCTCAAGGGGATGGATGACCTTACCGACTCCGCCGTGGGCGTCAGCGCAGCCTGGAATGCCGGATACGACGGCACGGGCGTCGGTGTCGCTGTCATCGATAGCGGCGTCAACGACAACCACGCCGATCTCTTAGATTGGTACGGTTATCAGTCGCGGGTGTTGTACCACCAGGATTTCACCGGAACTACGACCACCAACGCGAGCGGAGCAACCTGGGACCTTTACGGTCACGGCACGCACGTGGCTGGCATCATCGGCTCTAATGGCGCGCTCTCGAACGGACGTTACTCCGGTATGGCGCCGAACGTCAACATCATCGATCTTCGCGTACTCGACCAGAACGGCTCCGGATCGGACAGCATGGTGATCGCGGCCATTCAACGCGCGATCCAGTTGAAGAGCACTTACAACATTCGCGTCCTCAACCTTTCACTGGGCCGCGGCGTCCCGACCAGCTATGTCAACGATCCACTGTGCCAGGCGGTGGAATCCGCGTGGCGCGCGGGCATCGTGGTCGTGGTGGCATCGGGCAATTACGGCCGCTTGAGTGTGAACGGCAGCAACGGCTACGGCACGGTCACGGCGCCCGGCAACGATCCGCTGGTGCTGACCGTGGGCGCGATGAAAACCATGAACACCGGCACGCGCACCGACGATCAGATCGCCAGCTACAGTTCGAAAGGGCCGACCACGTTTGACCACGTGGTGAAACCGGACATCGTTGCGCCGGGCAACTCGATCGTCTCCATCATTGACCACGGCAGTACCCTCGAAGCGAAGTTTCCTGCAAACAAGCGCATCGGGAGTAACCCCTCGTATCATCCCTACTTTGTACTGAGCGGCACCAGCATGGCGACACCGACGGTGTCCGGTGCCGTGGCGCTACTCTTACAACAGAACCCGTTCATGAGGCCGGACCAGGTCAAGGCACGCTTGATGAAGACCGCCTATAAGACCTTTCCGACCTCATCGGTCTCGGTGGATGCAAAGACCGGCCAGACTTTCACCTCGTACTACGATGTATTTACGGTGGGTGCGGGCTATCTGGATATCGCTGAGGCGCTCGCGAGCACCGATCTGGCTCCCGCGGCGACGGCATCGGCTCTTTCGCCGAGCGCCGTCTATAACCCGGCGACCGGCACCGTGTCTTTGGTGAACGGAAACTCCGTGGTCTGGGGCACGTCGGTCGTGTGGGGTAATTCAGTGGTCTGGGGCCATTCGGTCGTGTGGGGAACGAACGTCAGCGGAAACTCCGTGGTCTGGGGCACATCGGTGGTCTGGGGTAGCTCGGTCATGAGCGGCTTCAGCGTGGTGTGGGGCAATTCCACCGACGCCGCCTCCAGCGTCGTGTGGGGCAGTTCCGCCCTGGACTCCGTCGACGCTAGTTCGGTCGACATTAACGGTGAAGAGTAAACGAGTCGCGTGAACCTGAGGAAAGGAGCAAACATGACTTACACACGACTCACAAAGACATTCATCGGACTCATGGTTATTGCGGCGGCCGGCATGATCGGCAACGCAATCCTCCAGGGCCAAGGCTGGCATCCGTTGTTGGCGATGACCCTGCTGCTCGCCGCGGTGGCAACGTCGCGGATGAAGGTGACCATCCCGGGCACCGCCGGAAGCATGTCGGTGAACCTGCCATTCCTGCTGCTGTCGGTGATCACGCTGAGCGCGACCGAGTCTATTTTGATCGCCTGCGCTTCCGCAATCATGCAGACACTGCCGAAGGACGGCAGCAAACTGAAACCGGTTCGCGTACTGTTCAACGTTAGTATGATGGCGTTCGCCAGCGGAGCCGCCGGGCTGCTCTTCCATCAGCAGTTGCTGAATGGACAGAGCTGGATATCGGCGCCCCTGCTGATTGCCGCCACCACTACGACCTTCTTCCTGGGCCAGACGTTGCCGGTATCCGTCATCGTAGCCTTAACCGATGGCGGAGCGGTGCGGCGGATCTGGACCAACATTACCCAGATGTCATTCCCGTACTACGTGGTCAGCGCGGGTGTGACCTCGATGCTCAACTCAGCCAGTCAACACGTCGGCTGGTTGGGAGCATTGCTGGTGCTGCCGGTGATGTATGCGATTCACCGGTCGTACCGGCTGTACTTCGCGCGAGCAGTGGAAGCACTGACTCGTCCGATGGCGATGATCGCGACGGCGGGAACGGTCAGTTAATTTCCTTGAGTGGAAGGACAAGGAGCGCGTTCGCCGGCCCCAGCAGCCAGCGCAACGCGCCCTTGCTGTTTTAGCCGGCTTTTTCCGACTGCGCTCCCCGCATCATCTTCAGCATGCCCCACTCCACCAGGCTGGGAAACAACTGATACAGCTTGACCACGGGATGCATGGTCCAGGGCACGATCACTTCGCGCTTCTGCTTGCGAAATCCGTTGTAAACCGCGCGCGCCACTCTTTCTGACGAGATCCCTCGGACGCCGGTTGGCCGCGTCTGGCCACTCCGATTTGCGATCAGGTTCTTAGCGAAATCGGTCGCGACGTATCCCGGACATACGGTGAGCACATGAATGTTGTCGGCCCGCAGCTCCAGCCGGGCCGCCTTGCCGATCGCATTCATCGCGAACTTGCTGGCCGAGTAGATGGCTCCAAAAGCCAACGGGATGTGGCCCGCAACACTGGAAATGTTGATGATCGTTCCACCGCCCGCCGCCCGCATCGCCGGAACCACGGCCTGCATGCCCGCGATGGTACCGAAGAAGTTTGTGTCCAACAGTTCGCGACACGCCGCCATGTCCATATCCGCGACTGTATCTCTCATCCCCACGCCGGCATTGTTGATCCAGACATCGACGCGATTAAAGTGGTGCAGCGTGAGGCCGAGCACGCGGTCGATTTCCTCCCGATGCCGCACATCGCAAGCCAATGCGAGAGTACGATCGACGTTCCCGATGCGATGGCGGGCGGCCTCCGCGCGGCTCGCATCGCGCGACAGCAGCACGACGCTGGCTCCCTGCTCGGCAAACACTCTAGCAATCGCTTCCCCAATCCCCATGGAAGCGCCCGTCACCACGACAACTTTTCCTTGCATCTCCATGAGGACCCTTGTATCCCCCGGAGTGCAACCGAGTCAACCGTGGGCGTAGAATCGCCACAGGAGACGCCGTGAATTTACTGCTGCCTCTGTTTCCGCTGGACCTGGTGTTGCTACCCGGCATTCCTCTGCCTTTGCACGTCTTCGAGCCGCGCTATAAGGAAATGATCACGGAGTGCCTCGATGAGAAGAAACCGTTCGGCGTCGTGCGCGCCTCGTCCGAGGGAGTCGCGGAGATTGGTTGCACTGCGGAGATCGTCGAAGTGACCAAGCGCTACGACGACGGTCGCATAGATATCCTGACCCGCGGAGTGGAACGCTTTGAGGTACTCCAGGTACACGACGAACGAACGTTCATGGAAGCCGAGTTTACGGTGATCGAAGACGAGCCGGGCACGCCCTCGTCGCAACTGGTGCAACATGCGATGCGCCTGCATGCGGAAATCGCGAAGCTGGCCGGAGCCGATGAGAACAGTCCTGCGGAGAGCGCGGAGCATCTTTCGTTTCTGCTGGCCGGCTCGCTTCCTCTCGACCTCGACTTCAAGCAGAATTTGCTCACCACGTTGTCGGAGCCAAAGCGACTGGAAGCGGTGATTTCCTACCTGGAAGCGCTATTGCCCAGCCTGCGACGGGCGTCCAAGGCACGCTGGAATTGAAACGAGGAATGATTCCAAGGCGTGGAGTCTGAGCCAGGAACAGACTACACGTCACTCAAATCGTCCTGGACTCCGTCATGGCATCAACAAACTGGCGAGCTGTAACGATTTGTGTGTCAGCCCATTTGGCAGGAAAATCCTTTATGTTTCCGGTCACAAGGTAGTGAGCGCGGGCTGCTTGCGCGCACTCCAGAAAAATATCGTCATCCGGATCGGAGCACGCACGCACTCTCTCGGTAGGCTTGACCCACAGTGCCTTCTCCCGGATGGCCCGAAGCGTGTTCTTGATTTCATCCTCGCTCCGCTTGAACCTGGGGCGACGGATCACTTCTTCGTATTCCGCATAGATATCGCCAGTTATGCAAAGCTGAGTGGTGGGGACGGCGATTGTCAGTAGGAGCGTTTGGGCAGGCAGGCCTTGCTTCTGCAGCAATGCAGAAACCAGAATGTTGGTGTCAAGAACGACCCGAATCATTGCTCCGAAGGCCGAGACTCGCGGCGCGCCTTACGGGCCGCGGCTATTTCCGCTTCGATTTCTTCTGCGGAGAGTTGGTCCACACCTTGCCGCTGGGCGCTCTCCCATGACCGACTGAGCCACTCCGGGGCGGAGAGCGAAGTCACGGTGCGGATGCTGATCTCTTCGTGTTCAGAAATTGAGCGGCCCAGCAGGCTTTCGATGGCCGTCTTCTGGTCCAGTGAAAGATCTTTGGCTTTGTAAGTCATACGGAATACACCCAATATTGACTGCTGCTCTCTCTTGAGTTTAGGGCGTCTTCCTGGCATTGTCACGTGGGATTTGCTAGCAGCGCGACCAGCCGTTCACATCTTACTCACGAGGCTAGAAGTTCGTGTTCTTAGCCCGGAACGGAATCACGACGACTGCTTCTAAGGCGACGGGCTGCCCGTCTTTGGTGGCGGGACGGAATCTCCATTTTGCCAGTGCGGTTTTGGCGAGCGCGTCGAGCCGGTCGTCCGGGCTGGTAAGGACGCGAATCTCTCCCACCGTGCCGTCCGCGTGGATAATCGCATAAAGGGTAACGGTGCCCTGCACATTCGCGCGCATCAATTCGATCGGATAGCCCGGATCGGATTTCTGGATCGCATCGGGCGCATTCAGTTCTCCGGGCCGCTGGTTGGCCTTGAGTTCCGCATAACGAATCACCCAGCTCCCGGTTGAGGAATTCAGGTTTGGCGTGTTCGAGGTCATGGAATAGAAATGCTTCCCGCCGAACACTTGCCGGTCTACGTCAGTGGCTTTATCCGGCGAAACCGGGGCTGCCGTTTTTGCGCCGCCGACGCGGGGCGGAGTTGCGCTGGCCATCTCGCGAGTGTTTCCGTTCGACAAAGCGCCTGCAGCGGACTCGGCTGCGCCCACATGGAGTCCGCTGGGGAGAGAGTTGTTCTCGCGGCCATGAGTGCCGGCCGTGTTGCCATTCGTCCCATTACGCGATGGCTTTGTGCTCAACGCTGTTGTTGATCCCGGCGTCCCCGCGGCACCCGGCTTGCCAGACGGATTCGCCGCAAACGTTCCCCGGCGATTGCCGGCCGGAGCCGCCACGGGGCCGGTAGGCGCGACGGGGTGAATCCCCAACGCAATGAGTCGTCCCGAAGATCCGCTTCCTCCGACGCCGCCCACGCTCGGCGGAGGCGCAACCGCCTGAACGCCGCCGCTGGGTAGACCGCCCCGGCCGCGTCCGGACACCGTGTGCTGCGCTTCGATGGTCAGTTGTGGGGCCGGTGCGACGACCTGACTTGTCCCCATGTTAAGGACGCCCGCGCGTCCCATGGTGGATCGGGTCACATCCGGCGGAGGCTCGACCACGGATGCATCCGGGCCAGCCATTCCGCGCGTGCGAGTGGGTGTCACTTCGGGAGGCGGTTCGACGATCGACGATGTTAGCGCGCTGCGAACCACGCGATTCTGGGCAGTGTCGAGTTCAGGCGCGGGCGCTACGACTTGTGTATCCGGCGCTGCCACGCGGTGGAGCGGACTCCGCGTCGCTTCAATCGGAACTACCGGCGCGGGTGCTGACATGGCAATCATGTTGGGCAAGGGTACGTCCCGATTGAGTTTGATATCGGGCGGAGCGACGATGGTCTGCTTGCGATTGTCAGCTTGCGGAGGTACGGACAAGATCGGCTGCTTCGCATATTCAGGATCGCCCTTGGCGGGCGGTGCTGGGTTGCGCACACCCGTATCTAGCGGCGGCAAGTATTGGTCCGGCGTGTAGGTGATCAAGGAAGAACGGTCAAAGGCGGGCGCCGCCACGACGCTCTGCTGATGCAGCCATGACATGCTGACGATCCAGAGAAACGCCAGTGCGCCGGAATGCAGAATGACCGACTGCACGAAGCGTCCCCACGGCATTGTCTGCCGGACAAACACATCGCGCCACAAGCCGAGTTCGCTTTCCTGGACCGGACGCACCGGGCGCAGAGCGACTGCCACACTGCTCCAAAATTCGCGACGGCGAGACTCCAGTTCGAGTAGAAGCTTCAAATTGCCTTTCGAGGTTCCCACGCCCCCAGGTCTCAAGTGGACACTCAGCGACGGGATGGGATCGGTGTCTGTACCCGGGATCCGAAGCGCTTTCCGCAATCGCTTCGGACGGCTATTCTGTAGCAAGATTATAGCCGACATCGGACGGCGAGGATCGAGTAGCTTGGACAGCCGGTTCGTATTCAATCGGTAGTAGCCCGGAGGTCAAAATGCGTCGCTGTTCGCTGCAACTTATTTATTTTGTTGCTCTTGCTGTAAGTGTTGCCGCCGCGCAGGACAATAAGCCTGCCCCCGCACAGCCGGGAGCGGAATATTCCGGCATGTACAACTTTCTGCGCGACGGCGAATTTGTGCAGATCACGGTGGAAGATCAGGGCAACGTCACCGGCTTCATCTCGCGATTCGGCGACAGCGAAAGCGATCGCGGAGCATTTCTCGATCATTTTTTCAAACAAGGCAAACTCGACGGCCAGAAGCTGACCTTCACCACCAAGCCCGTTCACGGCGTCTGGTTCGAGTTCCGCGGCACGGTGGAACGGGGCGAAGGAAAGAAAGCGGGCGATGAGGCCTATTACGTTCTCAAGGGAACCCTCACCGAGAACGCGACCGATGAAACCAAGAAGACGACATCGCGATCGCGAGAGGTTGAGTTGAAGAGTTTTCCGCAGGATATTGCGCCAGCGCCACCGAACAAGAATTAGCCTTCTCATCTCGCGTCCAACGAAGCGGACGATTCACGACTGCGGAGAGACTCGATGTTGCCGTTGATTTTGGGTGGCGCACGCGGTTTACCGCTGCGATCAAGGGCACCTCTGATACTTGGGCTTCAGCCCCCGAGGTCGCGGCCTTAAGTTTTTTGAACAATTTGGGTCGCAGCTAGATTCCGATTGTGGCGATGTCGTGGCGCAGGCTGTCCCTCAGTGGCTGAAGCCGTCGAGTTTCATCGCTTGATCGCAGCGGTAAACCGCGTGCGCCACCCAAAATCAACGGCAACATCGAGTCCTTCCGTGAGAAACCCGCCGGCGCTACTCTAGAACGCGCTGCCCCCGCCGCCACCAAAGCCGCCGCCGGAGAATCCGCCTCCACCGCCTCCACCACCGCCGAAGCCGGAACTGGTTGAACTCGATCGCGGCGCGGACACGAACACCTGGTGCATATCGGACGCCATGCTGTGCATCGAACTGGAAAAGAAAATAGGGTTGAAGCCGGAGTAGAATGTTGAACCGACATACCAGTTGGGCGGATCTTTCACGATCCCAGCGAAAGCCTGCGCCCAGTGTTGTTCGACTCCGAGCGCCATCGCGTACGCCAGATATTTTTCGAATGTGTCCGGAGGCATTCTCTTAATGCGGTCGGCGTCCACTCGATTCATGAATTCCTGAAAGCCGAGAATCGCCACAACGGTGCGAACTCCCTGCAGAGTCTTGGCCGTCATCTCCCGCGCAAACAGCCACCAGATCCCGGCCGAAATCAGCGCGCTCCCAATCAACAATGGGACGGAATTGAACAGGTTCATCCAACCGAGATAGTGCAAGCCTGCCGCTAGCAGGCCGAGCGCGACGGCGGCGCCTATGCTGTATCCATTGGCCGAACCAGGATCGAGCAGGTACATACCTTTCGTTTTCAGCGCCGACATGATGTCTTCTCGGATGATCGGAATGGCAGTGTAGAAGCGGTTTTTCAATTCCGACAGCCGAGTTTCACTTCCGCCCGCGAAGATGTTTTCCAGCATCACCCGCTCATGAGGAGAAAGCTCGCTGCCCCACTGCTCGCGCGGCTTCAGTAGGTGCAACAAGTAGTCTTTCTTTTTGAAGACGAGAAACGTATCCTCTTTCTCTTCGATCTTGATATAACCGCGCACCGCCAGATCGACAATGGTCGATGTAATGTCGCGCGGGTCGGTGGAGTCGTCGATCAGTGTTCCTACTTCGGCAGGCGTGAACCCTTTCGGCGGTTCGTACATGGGCGCAACCGACACGCCGGGGTCGGGATCCTTGCCAACCGTGTGCCAGAGGCCGAACATAACGGCCAGCGTCAGGAAAGGAAGGAACACAATCGGATTGCTGCCCAGAAACCAGAATAACTTCGTCAGCGCGCCCGGTTCTTTCAGCACGCCTTTCGGGATGTAGATGTCGATCGTGAGACCGCTCCGCATGGAGAGCGGATTGGTGGTCTCAAACATCACGTCGGCGCCTTTGACTTCCGACGTCGCCTCGCGCTCGGTGGATCCATACATGCCGGTGAAGGCTTGCGCGCGCAGGCCGCCGGCAGCATTCTCCGGAAACGTGACAAATGCTGACGAGTGGTCAATCGGGACCGGCCAGTCGTTGCCGGTGACGTTCCAGTAGAACTCGTCGTGATCGTCGAAGACGCGGATGCTATTACGCATCGTGTAGTCAATGTTCACCACGCGCGTCGCATCTTCAGCGCCGGGGATATATATCTTCAGGTCGCGGAAGTCTCCGGATTTACTCGAATCGTATTTCAGCTTGGTACCGTTCTCGTCGGTCACGCTTTTTACGTCGATTAAAAGCGTGTAGTTCGTACCGTGCGGCCCGGGATACTCGATCGGAAGGGTGCGGTGAATGCCGTGCCACTGCCCGACAAAGACCAGCGTGATCTTCTCGCTGACCACGGCGCCGCCATCGGCGCCGATGGAGATGGTGTCTTTGAAATCGGCGATGCGCCAGTTGCGGGCTTGCGCTGCGGCGGGAAGGATTCCCAGCAACAATATGCAGCAAATCTTCACCACAGGGAGCACAGAGGACACAGGGGAATGCCAGGAACTGTGCCATCTGCAAGGCATTTCTAGAATTTCACCGCGACCGGTTCCCGGTCCGCGGCCGCTGTTTCGAAAAACTGTTTCTGCTGGAAGCCAAACATCCCCGCCAGAATATTTGTGGGGAACGACTGGATCTTCGTATTCAGATCCCGCACCACCGCGTTGTAATAGCGGCGTGAATTTTGAATGGAGTCTTCGGTCTCGCTCAGCGACGTCTGGAGTTGAGTGAACTCCTGCGATGCCTGCAGTTGCGGATAATTTTCCGCCACCGCAAACAAGCTCTTCAGCGCGCCGGTGAGCTGATTCTCCGCCGCGGCTTTGTCCACCGGTCCGGTGGCTTGCATGGCCATGGAACGGAATTTCGCGATGTTTTCGAAGGTACCTTTTTCGTGGGCCGCATAACCTTTGACGGTCTCGACCAGGTTGGGAATCAGGTCATGCCGCCGTTTCAGTTGCACATCAATATCGGACCAGGCGGATTCCGAGCGCACGCGCAGTTGCACCAGGCTGTTGTACATCCCAACCAGAAAGAAACCGAAGAGAACGATTACCGCGAGGACAATCCAGCCCATGAATTTTCACCTCGATGCGGATTCAAGGCGACGTTAGCATACCGATCAGGCGGACGCAATGAAGGGCTTGGTGCGGCAGGGTTCGTAACGCCTTCGCCCCGGCGGCTGTCGTGTGGGCGACTCGCCCGCACATGCGAGGGCAGGGTGCCCTCGCCACAGCCGGCTAGGTGCCGGCGCTACGCCTGGTAGCCGCAAGAATTTGCGCACTTCCTGTTTTCGCCGAAACCCAGCTACCAGCGCCGTTTTTCTTGACATGGGGGCGGGCTATCGAGGACACTCAATGCAATATTTGAGAGTCTCCGCCCCCCGTCTTGAACTCTCTGATTTAGACATCCAATGAAGGAACCAATAATGACTCTGCGATCGATTGCCCTCTCCTTGCTTGCCGTACTTTTCCTGGCTTGCGCCGCGTTCGCGCAGGTGGCCGTCACCACCCAGCACAACGACAACTACCGCACCGGACAGAACACCAGCGAAACTATCCTGACGCCCTCCAACGTCAACCAGACGAAGTTTGGCAAACTGTTTTCGCAGACCGTGGATGGATACGTGTACGCGCAGCCGTTGGTCGTGCCCAACGTGAATATCCCGGGCAAGGGAACTCACAATGTGGTGTACGTTGCGACCGAACACGACAGCTTGTACGCCTTCGACGCCGACAACAAGACGGGCGCCAATGCGTCGCCTTTGTGGCAGGTGAGTTTCGTCAATCCGGGCGCGGGGATCAATGTTGTTACGAGCGGGGACGTAAGTTGCAACGACTTGGTGCCGGAAATCGGAATTACGGGTACACCAGCGATCGACCTCGCCACGCAAACCCTGTATCTGGTGACCAAGACCAAGGACAACGGACAGTTCGTACACAAAGTGCACGCCATCGACATCACCACGGGCGCCGAGAAATTTGGCGGCCCCGTGGCAGTGCAAGCGGTATCCAAAGGAGTGGCGTTCGAACCCCTTCGCGAGGCGCAACGTGCCGGACTTCTGGTGCAGAATGGCGTGGTCTATATCGTGTGGGCTTCGCATTGCGATATCGGCCCATATCACGGGTGGCTGATGGCGTATGACGCGCAGACTCTTCAGCAAAAAAGCGTATGGATCTCAACTCCGACCGGCGGCTTGGGCGGATTCTGGCAGGCCGGGTCGGGGATTGCCGCCGATTCTCGCAACCTGCTTTATGTGGCCAGTGGAAACGGAGACTTTGACAAAGACCAGGGCGGCACAAACTACGGCGACAGCATCGTCAAGTTCGGTTTCAATACCAATGGCAAACTGGTCGCCAAGGACTATTTCACTCCTCACGATCAGAAGTTTCTTCAAGACGCTGACGTGGACCTCGGTTCCGGCGGCGTGCTGCTGATTCCCGACCGTCCTGGAAAGAAGCCCCTGCTTACACAGGTGGGCAAGGAAGGAACCGTCTACCTCACCAACCGAAATCGCCTGGGGAAATTTAATCCCATTGACGACAGTCAGATCATCCAGAATTTACCTGGAGCGGTGGGCGGGATGTGGGGCATGCCCGCGTTCTGGAACAACAACGTTTATTTTGGAGGAGTGGGCGACAACCTGAAGATGTTCCGTTTCGATCCGGTCGCGGGACTGCTCTCCACGACTCCGGTTTCGAATACGGCAACCTTCTTTAATTATCCTGGAACGACCCCGTCGATCTCCTCCAATGGCACGACCAACGGAATTGTGTGGGCATTGCAGACCGATCACGCTCCGGAAGTGCTGCATGCGTACGATGCCACGAACGTGAGCACGGAACTCTACAACACCTCGCAAAATTCGGGGCGCGACAATCCCGGGCCCTCGGTGAAATTTGTGGTGCCGACGGTCGCGAACGGTAAGGTGTACGTTCCGGCACAAAAAGTGTTGAGCGTGTACGGGTTGTTGTAGATTCTCTCCGCTCGCAGCAGCCAGAGCTTTTAACCGCGGAGGTCGCTGAAAAAAGCCGCAGAGGACGCTAAGAAAATCGGCGGAGATCTACGGTGCAGTTACTGGCGTGGAGCGTAGTATCCGCGACGGGCGCGGACTTGCAGGTCTTTCTTTAACGCTGTGATTTCAATCGAGCGGTAACGGCCGTCGGCATCGAATTCGGACGGTTTGTAGGAAACGGCATACTGGCTGCGCAGTTCCTCTTCAATGGCGCCGAAGGAGCGGGTAATGTCCTTCATCTTGAACGGGAAGAAGGCGCGTCCCCCAGTGGCCGAGGCTATATCTTCCAGCACTTTGTCTCCGCGCAGGATCAGGCCGCTGTCATCGGTAGAAATCGCATAGATCAGAACTTCCGAGCGTTGCGCCATTTCAATGGCCTGGGCGCGCGTGACTTCACTCTGATTGTCTTCGCCATCGCTCACAACAATGATCGCTTTGCGCACGGGATGGTCGGAACGCTCGTGCAATTTTTCCTGGCACGCCTTGTAGATGGCGTCGTAGAGCGCGGTTCCGCCGCCGCCGTTCAGCTCGCGAACACCGGCCGAGAGCAATTGCATGTTGTCGGTGAAGTCCTGGGTGAGCTGGCTGTTCTTGTTAAACCCTACGACGAACGCCTGGTCATAGCCGCTGCGTATTACATGCTGCAGGAAACCGGTGGCCGCCTCTTTTTCGAAACCGAATCGGCTGTGCACGGAAGCACTCATGTCGACCAGCAGGCCCATGCGGATGGAAAGATCGGTCTCGCGCCGGAAATTTACGATCGACTGCACCGGCTTGTGATCGTCGAGGATGGAAAAATCGCTCTGATTGAGATTGCGTACGAACTTGCCGTGCCGGTCGGTGGCGATGAACAGGACGTTGACTTCATCCACACGTTTCTTGATGGTGAGGATGGGTTCATCTGCGCCGTTCACTCCGGTGACAATTGCCATCGAAGCCGTGTAGGTGGAAGTGGCCGCGATCCCGGAAGCGGCAGGCGCAGCATTCTGTCCCCAAGCGGGCGCGTATATGCTCGACGCCGCGATGAGCGCAATCCCGAATTGGCTGAACTTCATCATTACTTTTTCAACTTCTCTCTGCTTCGCCGGCGCCGCGATACACGCTTCACATCGTTAGATGCACGCCAGGGGCCGAAGACGCTTCGGAACATCTGTAACCGACTCTAGGCCGTTCCCGCCGCAGGTCCAAGTTACAAAAGGAGTACGCGACAGGTGCGAACTTTAAACACAGTGCGTTCAAGGAGTTGGGAACCTCCCCTTCATCGTAAAGTCGTCCGCGAGATTTTCCACCGAGTGGGTGCAGCGAAATCGTCGCACTGCAATCGCAACAACGCGTGTCTTTGAACATTTCCGGGATATTTTTCTCGATTGCGCATGTTCCATGCAAAAAATTCTGACGGCACGCCTGGAAAGCTTACCGCCGGGCAGTGGTAATCTAGTGCCGCGTAGCGTCGGTACCTTGCCGGCTGTCCCGAGAGCGCCTCGCTCTCGGCAGCGGTGCTGCGAGCAAGACTCAGCGCACGACGCGGGAGGGGCGATATGTATTTCGAACAGTTCTATCTCACTTGCCTGGCCCATGCTTCTTACATGATCGGGTCGCAAGGCGAGGCGGCGGTGATCGATCCGCAACGCGATGTCGATATCTATCTGGAGGCGGCGGACGAGCAGGGCCTCAAGATTCGTCATATTTTCGAAACCCATCTGCACGCCGACTTTGTTTCCGGACACAAGGAACTGGCCGCCCGCACCGGCGCGACGATCTACATCGGCGCCCAGGCCCACGCTGGGTTCCCGCACACGCCGCTCCGGGACGGCTCCGAAGTCAGGATGGGCGCGGTGCGCATTCGCACGCTGGAGACGCCCGGCCACACCTCCGAAAGCGTTTGCCTGGTGGTCACGGACGAAGAAAAACCTTCCGAACCGTGGGGTGTTTTGACCGGTGACACGTTGTTCATTGGAGATGTTGGGCGTCCCGATTTGTCGCCGCAGCACACGCCGCAAGAACTCGCTGGATTGCTCTACGACAGCCTGCATCAGAAATTGATGCGGTTGCCCGATGCCACGCTGGTGTATCCGGCGCATGGGGCGGGATCGCTGTGCGGACGCAGCATGCGCGCGGAACGATCGTCGACCATCGGCACGGAACGCCTGACCAACTACGCTCTTCAGTTTGGAAGCCGCGAGGAGTTTGTGCGGCAAGTGACTTCGAATCTTCCCGTGCGCCCGGGCTATTTCCTTCAGGATGCCGAGATCAACCGCTCGGGTGCCGAAGCCCTCACGGACCGCCCGCCGCTCCCCGAGTTCACACCCTCCGAATTACAGGCTCTGCTCGAGCAGAAAGTGAACGTAGTCGATGTGCGTGCGCCCGAACAGTTCGCTGCCGGACACATCGCCGCCTCCATCAACATCGCTCTCTCCGGGCAATTTGCGACCTGGGCGGGGACAATCCTTGGCCTCGGATCGAAGCCCCTGCTGGTGGCGGAGACCGACGCACAGATTGAAGAAGCAAGCCTGCGGATGTCGCGCGTGGGCATAGAAGACGTGCGCGGATATCTCGCCGGGGGCTTGGCCGCATGGCAGAAGGCAGGGCTTCCCCTGGTAGCGACCGCGCAGATTTCAGTGGAGGAGTTGAACAAGAAATTGCGAGAAGGAAGTGTCCGAGTGCTCGACGTTCGCCGCGACGGCGAATGGCAGGCGGGTCATATCGCGCCAGCGGAGAATCGTGCTCTCGACAATTTCCCGCAAGCCCTGCCGGACGTGGACAGCAGTCAGCCACTCGCGGTCCATTGCAAAGGCGGCTACCGCAGCATGATCGCTTGCAGCCTGCTGGAGCGCGCCGGACATCGCAACATACTCAACCTGGTCGGTGGCTTCGACGCATGGCACGCGGCGGGACTTCCGGAAACGACCGGGCAACTCGAGGCCATTTTATAGATGCTCTGGGTTGCCGTAGCACCGCGGTCCCAGCGGCTGTCGTGGGGGCGTCTCGCCCCCACATGCGACGGCGAGACGCCGTCGCGACAGCCGGCAAGATGCCGGCGCTACAAGTACAAAACGCTAGCCGCAATCCTGCTCTCAATTATTTCTATGCCCTCCGCAACCGCACAGGTTTCGCCTGCCAAGATCGACGCGCTTTTTTCACAATTCTCGAATCCGCGCGAGCCGGGTTACGCGGTGCTGGTGATCAAAGACGGCAAGCAGGTATTCCGCAAAGGATACGGCGTGACCGATCTGCGCACGCTGCATGCGATCGGGCCAACGACGAACTTTCGCCTGGCATCGTTGACCAAGCAGTTTACCGCTATGGCAATCATGCTGCTCGTTCACGACGGCAAATTGAAATACGAAGATCGCCTGACCGATGTATTCCCAGACTTTCCCGCTTACGGCAAGGCCATCACGATCCGCCAACTACTGAACCACACCTCGGGCCTGATGGACTACGAAGGCATTTTAGAGAAACAGTATCCCGGCGTGCCCGACGAAAAGATCCCGCAGATCAGAGACGCAGGCGTATTCGATCTATTGAAACGACAGACTACGACGAAGTTTCCACCCGGCACGCGATGGGACTACAGCAACTCGGGCTATGTGTTGCTGGGAATCGTGGTGGAGAAAAAGTCGGGAATGAGTTTTGGCGATTTTCTTCACGAGCGGATTTTCCAGCCGCTCGGCATGAACCACACCGTGGCCTACGAGAAAGCGAAGAACGAAGTTACGAACCGAGCCTATGGCCATACCCGTACTGCCGGCACGTGGCGTGAGACCGATCAGAGTTCGACTTCCGCAACGCTCGGGGACGGCGGAGTCTACACTTCGCTCGATGACTTGGAAAAATGGGACCGCGCGCTGACCCGTCATACTCTGCTCACCGAAAAGGAAATGGCGCCGGCACTGGCCCCGCCCGCTCAAGCCAACGGCGCTCCCCTGCAAACGCCCGATGGCACAGTGGCTCCGCTCTATGGTTTTGGATGGTTTCTCGATCCGTACCGCGGACATCGCCGTTACTCACACTACGGCGAGACGGTCGGATTCCGAACTGCCATCCAGCGCTTTCCGGATGATGGCTTGACGGTGATTGTGCTTGCCAATCGCTCCGAGGTTGATGCACCCGCGCTCGCCGAGAGCGTCGCGGGTGTGTATTTACGAATCAAGTAGATCGAGGCCTTTCCATGTCCGGCTGTAAAGATGCGTAAACGTGGCTACCGTTTGGCAGCCTCGCGCATCCAAGGAAATAGGCAGAACTGCAGTCTTCCACCTTCGGCACCAGGGCTGTTTGCACGGCGGCCCTGCGGAGGTGGAGGCTGCCGTTAACTCTTCGCCTTTAACTTTTCAAAGCCTGTTTTTCGCTACACTATTACCTATGACATTCCGGTTCCGTTATGTGCGGCTGATCTTTGGATTGGTGCTGGCGTTTGTTCTGTTGCCCGTGGTGCGCGCGCAGGAGGGTACGCTCGACAAGTCCGAGCCCAAGGGGATCACGGTGGATGAGGTCGTCAAGCATTTTGCCGCCAAGGAGAAAGAATTCTCGACGGCGCGCGACCAGTACACCTTCCGGCAGGATGTGAAAGTCCAGACGCTCGAAGGCGACACCCCAGACGGTGAGTATCGCCAGGTGTTCGACGTAAGTTTCGACGACAAAGGACGCAAGGTGAGAACGGTTGTTCTCTCTCCGCAGCCCACCCTGCAACGGGTCTTCATGACCACCGAAGATTTTGATGACATCGAAAACCGCCTTCCCTTTGTGCTCACTTCCGATGAGATTGGGGAATACGACATCCTGTATGTCGGCCAGCAAAAGCAGGACGAACTGGGTACCTATGTGTTCGATATTGCGCCCAAACAAATCGTCGGCAAGAAACGGTATTTTCAGGGACGGATATGGGTGGACAACAACGATTTCCAGATCGTCAAGACTTATGGCAAGACCGTGCCCGACATCAAGAAGAAAAAAAATCAGGAAAACCTGTTCCCAAAATTCACTACCTGGCGCGAACAGATTGACGGCAAGTACTGGTTTCCCACCTACACCCGCGCCGAGGACACTCTGAAGTTCGCGGTTGGCGACGTGAAGATCCGCGAAATTATCAAGTACATGAACTACCAGAGATTTGGATCGAAGGTGACCATCACCTACCAGGGCGAGGAAGTGAAGAAGGCCGATCCGAAGCAGCAAGCGCCGGAAACTCCACAGCAGAAACCGCAGTAGTAGGGCAGTCAGCACTCAGCTAGCCCGCTTCAATGCCGCGCAAGTCGTGGAGTTTTGAAAGGGCGCGGCTTCAAGCCGCGCCGTAGCGGACCGAAAGGTTCTCGGCTTTAGCCGCGGAGGTTCAGCTTTGGAACTGATTGTATTTGCGGAGGTGAACGTGTCTTAGATCGCGGGGCTGAAGCCCAATCTACAGGTGCGTCTGGCGGCGCGACTGAAGGCCGCACTCTTTCAACCCAGGTGTCAGGTTTAGCCCTTCCAGTGTCTTGCCTGGCGGCGCTTCATGTCGGCGAGTTCGTCTTTGATCTGGACGAGACGCAAGCGGCGTTGCTCCTGGGCGGAGTTATCGGTGTGACTGTGGGATTCACGGTCCTGAAACCGTGAGTTCATGTCTTGCAGGTCTCTGATTTCCTGCCGTAGGCCGACCAACCGGTGCGTGACGTCGACGAGGTCCATAAAGTCCATCATACCCGACTTTCGAATTGCTCGAATGAAGGGCGCCCTCCGTTCACTCTCCATTAGCCCCGCACCATCCGAGGCAACACAAAGTAACTGAAGTAACCAGCGCGGGCCGCGATGTCTGCTATACTACTGATGACGCAATTTCCACGGTTTGCTCGTCACGCGGTGGTCCCTGGTGGGGCCAGATTCATCTCCGCATTTCCTGCCCGCCGTTTACTTAGCGTAAATCTAAAAAGTGTGAGCGGCACAAACGCGCCGGACGTGTGTCTGAGTGTGTAAACAAGGGCCCCTCCAAGAAAGAAACAAACGAATGACTGCATTTACAGAACTGCCCCTCTCCGCTGCGTTGCAGCAGAAGCTGGCGGCAGGTCAATTTTTAACCTTAACCCCCATCCAGGAAAAGGCGATCCCGCCCGCACTGGAAGGCAAAGATGTAATCGGCACGGCGCAGACCGGCACTGGCAAGACGCTGGCGTTCCTGATTCCGATCATCGAGATGCTGGACCGCGAACCGACCCGCCAGGCGCTCGCTTTGGTATTGTTGCCCACCCGCGAACTGGCCATGCAGGTTCACGAGCAGTACGAACAACTGCGCAGCAAGGCGATGCCGAAAGCGTCGCTGGTCATCGGCGGCGTTTCCGAGAAGGCGCAAATCCAGGCCCTGCGCGCAGGCTCTCCTTTGGTCATCGCAACCCCGGGACGGTTGCAGGATTTTATTAATCGCAAGCTGGTCGATCTGCGGAACGTGAAGTTGCTGGTGCTCGACGAAGCTGATCGCATGTTGGATATGGGTTTTCTGCCCGCCATCCGTCGCATCGTGACCGTGCTTCCGATTCGCCGGCAGACGCTGTGTTTCTCAGCCACGCTGGAAGCGTCGGTGGCCGGGCTGGTCAACGAATATATGCGCAGCCCTGTGCGCGTCGCGCTCGGATCGGTGCTGAAGCCGGCGGAGAGCGTGCAGTTGCAGGCTTTTGAAGTGCGTCCCGGCGAAAAGCTCGACCTGCTTCGTCAGTTGCTGTATTCGGAAAAGGGACAGACGCTGGTGTTCACGCGTACCAAGCGCGGCGCGCAACGATTGTCCAAGGAATTGGAGCGGGACGGTTTCTCCTGCGCCCTGATTCACGGCGACCGCACGCAATCACAGCGCAACGGAGCGCTCAGCGGATTCCAGGAAGGCCGCTACCAGATTCTGGTTGCGACCGATATCGCATCGCGGGGCTTGCACTGCGACGATGTCGCCCACGTCGTCAATTACGATTTACCCAAAATGGCCGAGGATTTCATCCATCGAGTCGGCCGCACGGGACGCGCGGGCCTGCAAGGGCGGGCATCTTCACTGGTTGCTGGCGTCGAAGTAATGGAACTACGTCAGATCGAGCGCACGTTGGGATTGCGCATCGAACGAAA
>JAYTFO010000276.1:0-3251 GCA_043734305.1 Acidobacteriota bacterium
AAATATTCTCCCACTCCAACTGAGCGTCGATGAAAATGCTGCCGAGAGTTATTGTGTGTTCGCTTGCAGCCTTATGTTTTTTCGTGAAGGGAAAACATCCTTTAGAGCGTCCACCACTTGTGATGCGGCGATGATTGTGCCCCAAACGAAAGCATATTCTTTCCAGAGCGCCCAAGCTGCAATACTCCCGCTAGATGCGATTGCTCTGAGCGTCCCAAGACCTGTAACCCACTTGCCGAGATAATCCCTGTAGTGGCGAATATAGGATGCGGCGACTTTAAGCTCGATCATTTGGGTCCAATATAGTTGCTGTTGTCGATGCACACTCGTGGGATTTTCACTCATGTGGTTAAGTCCACTCGACGCCCATGATCGCGAAAGGTCACGTGTAGGACCGCGCAAGGCGGGCCGATCGCAGCGGCCCACGAAGCCCATCGAACCGAGTCCGCCAGAGTTGAGCCAGAGGCGCTGAATGGTTGAATTCAAGAAGAAATGGGGTAGAGTTGGTGAAGCAGATAGCGGCATTGCCTGCACTGGGCGCGTCCCCTCCGAAAATCTCCCCGGAGGACGACCGCTTTCTGGAGGACCTCTCGCGTCGCGCGTTCCAATATTTCTGGGAGTATACCGATCCCGAAACCGGAATGACGCGCGGTCGCGCCAAGGCCGACGGTGTGCCGTACGATCCCAATCGCCGGGACATCGGCAGCATTGCGGTGACCGGCTTCGGGCTCGCGGCCCCGTATCGGCGCCGAACGTGGGTGGGTGAAGCCGGACGAAGCCCGCGCGCGTGTTCGCAATGCCATGCGCTTCTTCGCCGACCATGCCCCGCAGGAACACGGCTGGTTTTTTCACTGGATGAATGTCAAGACCGGCGAGCGCACAGGCGTGCTGCAGAACAGCGAAAGGAAGAGCGAGCTTTCCTCGATCGATACCGCTCTTCTGCTCGGAGGCATTCTAACCGCGCGTCAGTATTTCAAGAAGGACTCCGAAATCCATCGTCTCGCAACCCGCATTTTCGAGCCCGTCGATTTCCACTGGATGCGGAACGGCCACCCGGCCCTTCTTTCCATGCACTGGAAGCCAGAGGATGGGTTCGCGCCGCGATACTGGGATCATCACTGTGAGCTGGCGATCATGTACCTGCTGGCCATTGCCTCCCCTTCTCCCCTACCGATCGACTCGTGGTACGCCTGGACGCGCCCGCCGATCACCTACGGCGGGTTCACGTATGTCAGCGGCGCGCCGCCACTCTTCGTCCATCAGTACTCGAACGTTTGGATCGATTTTCGGAATCACCGGGAAAAGCGGCCGCCTCAAATCGACTGGTTCGAAAATTCGGTGACTGCGACGCGCGCGCACCGCCAGTTCTGCATCGACTTGGCAAAGGAGTTTCCCGGTTATTCGGAAAATATCTGGGGCATCACCAGTTCGAACAGCGAGAAAGGCTACAAACCGTGGGGCGGGCCGCCACGCACCAAAACCATCAATGGCAGCGTGGTGCCATGTGCTCGGGAGGCTCATTGATGTTTGCGCCGGACATCTGTGTCCCGGCGCTGAGGATGATGAAGGATCGGATCGGCGAAAAGATTACGGCCGCTATGGCTTTACCGACGCCTTGCATCCCACCACCGGCTGGGCTTCGCCGGACGTTCTCGGGCTCGATACCGGGATCACGCTGCTGATCGCCGAGAACTTGCGATCCGGGAATGTCTGGAAGTGGTTCAGGCTGAATCCGGAGATCTCACCGGCTCTGCAGCGGGCTGGAATGTAAGTTCGAGCCCGCGCTGAACCAGATTTGCCAACTCAGAACCGGAACCGCAGACCGAACTGGGCCGCTCGGGGTAGCCCCGTTCCCGTCGGGATGGATGGCCGCACCGCGCTGAAATTGCCGAAAGCTGTGGCGCGGTCCACTCCGGCCAAAGCCCGGGATCCGCTGTTGTTCATCAGGCTGCCCGTGCCCCCCAGCGTGAAACCGGTGGGCTGTCCCGCGGTGGTTGAAGCGATCGTTGTCAGCACTCCGCTGAACGGCGTGGTCGGCAGGCCCGCCGCCCCTACCAGGTTCGACACATTGAAGATGTTGAACATCTGCGCGGTGAACTCCAGCTTCAGTCGCTCTTTGATGCTGAGAATTTTCGAGACCTGCAGATCCTGCGAAATAAACGAATCGCCGAATTTGGTGCTGTCCGGTAGTTCCAGCAGGAAAGGCGACAGACCCCCGCGTGGTAATGGCCTGCCGGCGTTGGTGGTATTGTAATTTCGGATCAGGCCATTCAGTTTGTCTACGCTATCGACATCCCGGCCCAGCGAACCGCGCTTAGTTCCGGGGAGGAACGAGCCGTTCACGCCGTCTCCGTTGAGGTCGGCCGAGCCCACCGTAATGTTCTGCGGAAGCGAGGAAAACCAAGTCGAAATCAGCGAGGTTCGGAAACCCCCAGGCAAGTTCACGATGGCATTTGCCACCAGACGATGGTTGCGATCGAGCGCGGTTGGACCGAAGTTGGCCTTCACGTTGCGATTCACCAGCGGAGGGTTTCCGAGTCCCAGGCTGTCGGGCGAGGTGGCTTCAACGCGAGCCAGAGCGTAGGACACCGTGTGCTGGAAATTTTTCGAGAACCGCTTGTCCAGCTTCGCCGTAAAGGCGCGGTAGCGCGAGAAGCCATCGGAGCTGATCAACGTGATCGCCTTGGTTGGAAGCGTCCCATCGCCCAGCCGGATCTTGGCTCCATTGCCAGGGAAGATGCTGGCGGCGTCGATATCGCGCATGAACTCATGCACGCCGCGCGAATACAGGAAGTTAGTGTCGATCACCATGTTCCACGGCAGCTCTCGCTGTATGCCCGCGCTGGTCTGAATGCTGTAAGGCGTCACCAGGTTGTTGCTGATGAGTGTACCGGTCAAGGTCTGCTGCAGAGTGGGGATGGTAGCGGGCGGAGCGGCTTTGTAAACCGCCTGGCCCGCCGCGATCACGGGGAGCGCGTCTCGCAGAGTACCGGTAAATACACGGCTGAAATCGAAGCTGGTGCCGCCTGAAAACGCGAACAGGTTGTTCTGCCCATTGGCCAGCGCGATCGTGTCGTTGCCCGAATTGAAAAGCGCGATGGAGGCGCGTTCGTTCGTCACCAGGTTGCTGATCCGCCCCGCGTAATACATGCCCGCGCCCACCCGGATGGAGGTCTTGTGATCGTTACGCGGATCCCACGCGAAACCAAGGTGCGGCGCGAAGTTGTTCTTGTCGATCGGAGTCGGCGCGG
>JAYTFO010000277.1:0-8054 GCA_043734305.1 Acidobacteriota bacterium
TTGGACGATGACATCAAACTGCCCCTTGCTGCACTCTTGCCGTTGCTGACCACGTCCAGAAAATACTGGTGAATTCTGGGATCGTCGCTCAGTTCGGGATGAAAGGTCGCGGCTAACGTCCTGCCTTTGCGCACCATCACGGGATCGTTGCCTTCGGTGGCAACTACGTCCACCCCTTCGCCGACCCGTTCAATCCTAGGCGCGCGGATGAAGACCATCTCAATGGGGTCGTTAAGAAACTGCCCTTCGCGAATGGAACTGTCCACCTGTCGACCATAGGCATTGCGGCGGATCGTGATGTCGAGTGCGGCCAGGCCTGCCTGTTTCGGATTCTCAACTTCGTTCGCCAGCAGAATCGCACCCGCGCAGGTGCCGAAGGTTGGCTTCGCGCGGACGAAGTCTCGTAGCTTCGCGAAACCATCTTTGCCGAGAAGTTTCAGAAACGTACTCGACTCGCCGCCGGGGATGACCAGCCCGGCGATGTCTTCGAGTTGCTCGGGCTTCTTAACGAGCACGACTTCCGCGCCGAGTTCTTGCAGTCGGCGGCGGTGGGCATCGAAATCGCCTTGGAGAGCCAGGACACCAATTTTCATACGCGTCGCTCGTCCTTCGTCGTTCGCTATTCGCCCTTCGCAAAACCCTGTGCGTGGCCGTGATTACAGCTGTATGCGCGAACGACGAACAGCGAACGGCGCTACTGCTCTACCAGCCCCGCGTTTGCAACATGTGCGCTTCATCAAGCCCGGAAATCGCCAGACCCTTCATCGCGCCAATCAAGTCTTCGCTGACTTCGAGTAGTACTTTTGGATCGTTGAAGTGGGTCGCGGCTTTGACGATCGCCCGCGCGCGTTTGTCGGCTTCGACCGGGTCGGCGAACTCGGTCGAGTTCTTCATGAAGATACCGGAGCCTACGAAGACGGCTTCAGCGCCGAGTTGCATGACGAGCGCGGCGTCGGCGGGAGTGGCAATGCCGCCGGCGGAAAAATTGGGTACCGGCAACTTGCCGTCGCGGGCGACCATCTTCACCAGTTCGTAGGGTGCCTGATGTTCTTTCGCTTTGGCATACAGTTCTTCCTCGCCGAGCACGGTGAGAATTCTCATCTCCTGCACGATCTGGCGGATGTGCTTTACAGCGTGGACCACGTCGCCGGTGCCGGCTTCACCCTTGGTGCGGATCATGCAAGCACCTTCAGCGATGCGGCGGAGAGCTTCTCCCAGATTGCGCGCGCCGCAGACGAACGGAACTTTGAAAGCGTGCTTATCCACGTGATGCGCTTCGTCGGCGGGAGTGAGAACTTCGGATTCATCAATGTAGTCGACGCCTAGTTCCTGGAGAATTTGCGCTTCGGCGAAGTGCCCGATGCGACACTTGGCCATGACCGGAATATCGACGGTCGCCATGATTTCGCGAATGATCTTCGGCGAGGCCATGCGGGCAACGCCGCCCTCAGCGCGAATCTGCGCGGGAACGCGCTCCAGCGCCATGACCGCGACGGCACCGGCTTTTTGAGCAATCTCGGCCTGGTAGGCGGTGGTGACGTCCATGATGACGCCGCCCTTGAGCATTTCGGCGAGACCGGTCTTCAGGCGCAGGCTGGTGGTGTGTCCGTTGTTTTGCGACATGAGTGTTCTCCGTGGTGGGGCTTCGATCGACAACGAAAAGCATAGCCTGCTAAGTGGTATTCTTCATATAGCCATTTACTTTTGAATGACCATACCACTTCCATGCCACGTGAAACCACTTCCCTGCCCTTAAGTCTTCCGGCACAAGCAGCCGGAATGCCTCTTTATCGATGGCTTTGCGAACAACTGCGGGCGGCAATTCTTGAGGGGCGACTGCATCCGGGAGCGCGACTGCCCGCCACGCGCGACCTGGCGGTGTCTTACAAATTGTCCCGTGCGACTATCGTCACGGCGTTTGAGCAACTCAAGTCGGAGGGCTATGTTGAGGGCAGGACGGGCTCCGGAACTTATGTCAACAAGGTTCTGCCGGAACAACTGTTGCATGCGGAAGGTGCGCAGCCAGAAAGCCCGCTGCCCCGCCGGCGCATTGCACTGTCCGCGTATGCAAAGCGCTTGCAACCCTTCCGGTCGCGTACAGCGCATCCGGTGCGGGCGTTTCGTCCGAATCAGGCGGCGCTGGATTTGTTTCCCACAACACTCTGGGCGCAGGTGGCGGCGCGACGACTGCGACGCGCTTCCACAAAACTTCTGGCGGGTGGAGAAACGCTGGGATATCGTCCGCTGCGCGAAGCGGTAACCGAATATCTGAACACGTCGCGCGGCGTGAAATGCACGGCTGAGCAAGTGTTGATCGTCTCGGGCGCGCAGGAAGGACTGGACCGCACGGCGCGTCTGCTGCTCAATCCAGGCGAGCCAGCGTGGATGGAGGAGCCGGGATATCCGGGTGCGGCGGCGGTGCTGCGTGCAGTGGGCGCGAAACTTTGCGGCGTACCCGTCGATGCCGAGGGACTGGACTTAGAGCGAGGGATGCAGCGCTGGCCTCGCCCCAAACTTGTTTACGTCACGCCCGCGCACCAATTTCCTCTGGGCGTAACGATGAGTCTGCGTCGGCGGCTGGCGTTGCTGGAGTGGGCGCGCAAGGCGGGCGTAATGATTTTTGAAGACGACTATGACAGCGAGTATCGCTACTCGGGGCGTCCCGTACCCGCTTTGCAGGGATTGGATCGCGCGGGCGTAGTCATCTTCGGAGGCAGCTTCAGCGCCGTGATGTTTCCGGCGATGCGGCTTGGGTATCTCGTGGTTCCTTCGGAGATGGTGGATGTGTTTGCTGCGGCGCAGTCGGTGAGCACGCATCATCCACCGCTGTTGGGGCAGGCAGTGTTATGCGACTTTATCCGCGAAGGGCATTTTGCGCGCCACATTCGGAAGATGCGTGAGGTGTATGCGGAACGGCTGGGAGTCTTAATGAAAGGCGCACGCGAGAAACTTGACGGCCTCGTTGAGATTTCAAACGTCGAAGCCGGGCTCCAAACCATCGGCTGGTTGCCGGAAGGGACGCTGGCAACAGACGTGGCCACCGCCGCATCCAAGAGAAATGTGGAGGTCATTCCGCTCCAGCGCTATGGCCACGGACGCGTGCGTGGCAATGGGATTGTGCTCGGATTTGCGGCGGTGGAGCCGCGCGAGTTGCGGCGGGGCGTGGATGAGTTGGCGCGGGTGTTTACGAAATTGCGTGCGTGTTGCTGAACCAAACCCACCCGCAATGCGTATCCCAATTGCGTTCGCGGAATTGTTGAGCGGGAGAGGAGGCTCCAACCGTGACCACGAAGCGATCGCGAGTCGTGTTCCACACCTTCCTATTCATTGCGTTCTGTTTCTCGACGGGCGTTGTCAGCGCCCAGGATTTGCCCGACATTTCCGCTCTTCTAGCCAAAGTACGCGATCATCAGGACGCACTCGATCGGATGCGAGAGAACTACGCTTACACACAAACGGCGACCACCGATCAGATGGACAAGCACGGGAAGCAGAACAAGCAAGAGTCCAAGAAATACGAAGTGACCTTCTACCGGCATCGAGCGATTCAGCGTCTGACCGAAATCGACGGCAAGCCGCTCCCTGGCGATCAGGCAGAAAGGGAAAACAAGCGGGTTGAGAAACTAATCCGAGAACTTGAAGCTGGCGAGCATCCGGCGGATCCTGAGGAAAATCGCCATATGAAAATCGGCACGCTGTTGCGAGCCGCAAAGTTCAGCAAACCTCGGCGGGAGCAATACCGCAATCGCAATGCGATAGTTTTCGATTTTTCTCCGGACCCCGCTTTCAAGCCTGCCAACAGCGACGAGACGTTCTATACCGCGATGGCCGGGACCATGTGGGTGAATGAAGCGGATCTTCAAGTGAGCCGAATCGAGTTCAATTTGCAGAAGGACTTCAAGGTCGGGGGAGGAGTTTTCTTCGACATGAAGAAAGGCGCACATTTCGTGAACGAGCAGGACCGGTTTTTCGACGAGATCTGGTTACCTGCTTCAAGGCAAGTGACCTTCGAAGCACGTGCCATCCTGTTTTACTCGTTCGGCATCCGGGAAACGGACCAGTTCACCGACTACAGGAAGTTCAATGTGACGACCGAAGAATCAGCCAAGCCTCCGGCGCACTGATCGTCCCTTCGCTTCTTTCATTCGCGGGCAACGTTCTGCGGACAAGAGTGTCCGCCCCACATTCACATTCGCCACCCTAGCGCTCCACGAACTTTGCGAACATCTTGTTAGGATCAATCGCGATAAACAGACCGCGTCCCCGCGCCAGCACTTCGCCTTTCTGATTCATGATCTCGGCCACGTTGATATGCCGGCGGCCCTTCACGCTTACCTCGCGCGATTCAACACGCAGGGGCTTATTCAATGGCACGGGCTTCAAATAATTGACGGTCATTTCCACGGTCATCGCCACTACCTTTCGGAGCTGGTTCACCTTGCCCATGGCTTCGTCGAGGATGGTCGCGATGATCCCGCCGTGGCAGTGTCCGGGCGGGCCGGTGTAGCGCTTGTCCAGGCGGAAGCGGCAGACGTAGCAGGTACGCTCTTCGTCATAGGTAAAGCGCAGGCGCATGCCGTCGGGATTATTGTTCCCGCAGGCAAAGCAGTAATTCTTCTGGAGGCGGACGTATTGCGTGCGGTGTCCGCGGGTGGATTTCCTCGTGGCCATTGTGTGATTTTATCGCGAGCTGAAAAACTCCGGCGTTCTGCGATCGCCGTTGCGTCCGGGGAATCGGAAATGCACCTTGTGTGCAAATGTTTTCGCGTTGACCCAGCACACCCTTCACGCTACAGTGCTCAGTAATTTTCGACCAAGCTTCTTGACCAGCACCTACGATTGTTTTTGCCGGTCCGAGCGGCATGTCTAGTGCGTTTCGCTGCTGAATTCAAGTCGTTTGGAGTCTCAATCTCTCGAACCATCTACTCAAAATCACGGAGGATTCTCTTGCCCACCGCAATCAGGTTTTGCAATCGAGTTTTGTGCACAGGCACGGCAGCGTTTGTGTTGCTGGCGCTGCTGATGGCCGTCCAGACAGTTTCCGCGCAAGCGCCGTTCGTCATCCTGACCCAGATCAGCACCGACACTTTTACCAACAACACCAGCATGCATGCCACCGAGGTGGAACCGGACACCTATGCGGTCGGGAACACCATCGTTTCTGTTTTTCAAGTTGGCCGTTTTACGGACGGCGGTTCGTCCGATATCGGCTTTTCCACATCGACCGACGGCGGTACAACCTGGACTCATGGAAACCTGCCCGGCATCACCAAGGTGGAAGGCACGGGCAAGTATGACCGGGCAACCGATCCGGCGATAGTCTTCGATGTTAAGCATCAGCTCTGGCTGGCCGAAGTTCTGGCAATGTCGGAGGCGGGAGGGCCGCATGGAGCCGCCGTCCTGGTGAGCAGTTCGACCGATGGCATTACGTGGAAGAACCCAGCTACTGTGTCGGTTGTCGAACCGGGCGGTTTCTACGATAAGCCGTGGATCGGCTGCGACAACACGGCGAGCAGCCACTTCTATGGTAATTGCTATGTAGAGTGGGACGATTTTGCGCAGGGCGATCTCATTCAGATGAGTACGTCCAAGGATGGCGGCAAGACTTGGGGCGCCAAGAAAACCGCGGGCAACGCAGCCGGTACCGGCGGTATCCCGCTGGTCCAGCCGAACGGGACAGTAATCGTGCCGCTCGACGACCCGTTTGAGTCCAGCGTCATGGCGTTCAAGTCCACCAACGGCGGCACCAGTTGGACCACCCCCGTGACGTTCGCGGTCATCAACCAGCACGGCGTGGGCGGCGGGATGCGTGCCTTCCCGCTGATCGCGGCGCAGATCGATGGCGCCGGGACGGTTTATGTGGCCTGGGCGGATTGCAGTTTCCGTGCGGGATGCGCCTCCAACGACATCGTGATGAGCTCATCGACAGACGGAACCACCTGGACCGCGCCTTCGCGGATTCCGATTGACGCCGTCAGCAGCACGGTCGATCACTTCATCCCGGGCTTTGCCGTCGATACCACGACTTCCGGAAGCACGGCGCGCATCGCCCTCACCTACTACTTTTTCCCTCTTGCCAACTGCACCTCCAACTGCAAGTTGGGTGTCGGCTACATCACGTCGACAACCGGCGGCGCAACTTGGAGCAGAGCCAAGAAGCTCAGCAGAGGTGTGAATCCCAACTGGCTGCCGACAACCTCGTCGGGACAAATGGTCGGCGACTATATGTCTCTGTCGTTCCCTGGCGGCAAGGTTCATGGCGTGTTTGCAGAAGCCACAGCGCCGGTCGGCTCAACCCTCAACGAGTCGATGTTCACCAACGCCGCAGGACTGGCAGATGCGGCGGAGGAGGAGATGCTGTTCAGCTCCCAGAACGACAAACCGGTTCCCAACGCTCATTCCGATGTCCCGCGTCGGACGAGTCCTTACCACGAGGACGGGCGGTAGGAGAACTTGTTAGTGAAGTTGCGAAACAATGTCGGCCGCCCGGAAGGGCGGCCGATTTTTTGACCGGTGGAAATTCCATTCGCCGAACCACAAAGTCGACAGGGCGAGGGCGTGCGTCGAAGGCCGCTGTGGACGACGAGTTAGAAGAGGTGACTGAAAGAGTCGACGTGGTCATATCGAAATGACCATATGTGCTATACTGATGTCCATGAGGAAAATCGCTGCCGCGGAATTCAAAGCGCGTTGCCTTACGCTAATGGAAGATGTGCGCTCCAAACGGGAACCAATTATCATCACCAAACGCGGAAAGCCTGTAGCCAAGCTTGTTCCCGTTGACCAGGGAAAGGATGACTTTATCGGAAGGCTCAAGGGAGTCTTTAAGGTCGTTGGAGATATCGAATCGCCTGTAGTTCCGCTCGAAGATTGGGACGCCCTGCGGTGATCCTCCTGGATACTCACGTTCTGTTTTGGGCCGTGGATGATTCCAGTATTCTGTCCCGGGCAGCAGCGTCGGCAATCCGACGCGCACGTAAAGGCGATGGTGTGGCCGTATCGGCGATTAGCGTATGGGAGTTGGCGCTCCTATTTTCGCGTGGAAAGATCCAAGGTTACGGTACTCTCGAAGCATCCGTTCGGCTTCTGCTCGAAGGCGTGTCAATCCGCCCACTCACTCCCGAAATTGCAGCACTGGCCACGCAGTTCCCTGATGATTATCCGCACGATCCTGCAGATCGCATCATCGGCGCTACGGCCCGAGCCGAAGGTTTGACCTTGGTCACTCGCGACGAGAAGATTCGGCGCAGCCCGCTGATTAAGACAGTGTGGTGAATACAACAGCTATTCAAAGCTATGTAGCTGCTGGAAAGTCGTGTGAACCGGACGCGTGGCACTCAATAATCGTCTTGTTCCACCGCGGAAGCCCTTTCGGGAGGCTCCAAACACCAAACAACTGATGGCGAGAAGAGGGAGCGGGGAATACTCCACGCGTGTTGCACGAGCGGCAACCTGAATAACCTGCCATCAGACCCGGCTTGATTTGGAGATGATGGCCATCGATCACCATCCTCCTCGACCCTACCTCAGTCGTAGTACTCCAGCCCCAAGTGCGTGATCAGTTCCTCGCCCTTCAAATACCGCAGGGTGTTCTTCAACTTCATCAACTGAATGAAGAGATCGTGCTCAGGATAGAGCCCGGGCGCGGTCATTGGAGACTTGAAGTAGAAGCTGAGCCACTCCTGGATTCCCAATCGGCGCAGTTCCGGCGTGCGCTGTGCGAGGTCGAGGAACAGGATCAGGTCGAGCACAATCGGCGCGGCGAGGATTGAGTCGCGGCAAAGGAAGTCAACTTTAATCTGCATCGGATAGCCGAGCCATCCGAAGATGTCGATGTTATCCCAACCTTCTTTGTTGTCACCGCGTGGCGGGTAATAGTTAATGCGGACCTTATGGAAGATGTTGCCGTAGAGTTCGGGGTAAAGTTCGGGTTGCAGGATGTGTTCGAGCGCCCCAAGCTTCGATTCTTCCTTGGTCTTAAACGACCCGGGATCGTCCAGCACTTCACCGTCACGGTTGCCGAGAATGTTGGTCGAATACCATCCGCTCAGGCC
>JAYTFO010000278.1:0-5911 GCA_043734305.1 Acidobacteriota bacterium
TTCCTGGATTTTGTGCGGAGCCACGCGGTCCAGGCGCTGCTTCTTCGCACGCAGGTTCATCTCTTCCAGTTCGTCATACGGGATCGACAGAAAATTCCGCAATTCGCTTGGCATGCTTCTCCTTAAGTTGTTGGGCACAGCCCGGATCTGAGTTCCACTGGCTGGGGTACGACCAGCTAGGCTATCGTGTCGCGGCCAAGCGCACAAATAAAAATGCCTTATAGCTTCGATTAGAGGGATTTATCGTGCGACCCCAATTGCTGCAAATAGGGCGGTCGGACGGCTTCAGAGAACAATATCGGCATGAGCCTTCAGGGCACGCAAGACACCATGACCCATGTGCTCCAGATAGACTCTCATCCCTTCACGCCTCGCGAACTTCATGGCTGGCACGAAGTCTGAATCGCCCGTGACCAAGACAAGGACATCCGCCACCTTGCGCAAGGAAATGAATGCGATATCGAGGCCGATACGCATATCGACACCTTTTTGACGAAGGTCCGGCACAAGATCGCGGGCCGTGATTGCCCGTGGTGCGCTTGCAAGATTCCGGAGCGCGGCCGAGCCTAATTTCCATCCCGCATCATTCACCATGCCGCGCCGCACGGCAAAATTCGGCTTCAACTCCAACGCGTCGCTCAGGGCTTTGGCGCGCCGCGAACTCGCAAGCGCAGAAAAGTCTGTCAAGCTGCCGTCAATCGGATTTGCGACCGTTCCCTCAAATGGAGGAGCGTCATAGTAGTAAATTCGAAACAACTCGGCATTGCTGAGTTCCGGCTTCGCCATGACGGACGCACAAAAATTCACTACATCGTCAACGGTGGGGAAGTGGTTGAGCGCGCCTCAAGCTTCTTCTTGACGAATCCGGCGTCTAAAAGTAGAACCGCCTTTTCAGACATAAAACAAGGCCCTCCAGCACGCGAGGCCGTAAGGCCTACTTGGATCAAGGGCGTAATGGAGGGCCGCGAACTTCTAAATCAACATATAGGCCCTCGGATACACCCGTCAATTCTTTTTCGCGCGTCTTTCTGGTTTCCGGATTGCAATCCAGCGCACCCTAAACGCCAACCCTTTTATTTGTATATACATTCCTCGCTTACCATTCTGGCACTCGAACCAACAATCATCCGAGAGCCACTCCATCTAGCCCGGCATGAAATAATCAACCCGTGAGCTGTTCTCTCTGCAGCATCCGAAAAGAAAAGCGGTTTTGTCCCGCGCTCCACGGGCGCATCTGCACCCAATGCTGCGGCGAGCAGCGCGAGGTCACACTCGACTGCCCCAGCGACTGCCCTTATCTGCAACAAGCGCGAGAGCACGAGAGAGACCGCTCTAAGAGCCCGCTCGACTACGAAGCGACGTTTCCCGACGTCGAGATTGGCGAGCATTTTTTGTACGAACGCGAACATCTGCTGATCGGACTCAGCTTCGCTCTGGCGAAAAGCGCGCGCGCGAATCGCACCCTGTCGGATCGCGATCTGATCGCGGCCTTGCAGTCGCTTGCCCTCAGCTACCACACGCTGGTCAATTCCAGCCTGATCGTCGAGCAGCGCACCGCCAACCTGGAGCACCAGGCGATCGCGTCCGAAATCGAAAAGATGATCGAAGAGTTTCGTGAGACCGAGCAGCAGCACACCGGCCTGACCCGCTTGCGCGATGCTGACGTCCTAACGGCGTTGGTATTCCTCTTGCGGATGGGCCTGTCACGGACCTCGGGGAGACCTAAATCACGGGCCTTTCTCGACTTCCTGTTCATGCAGTTCCCCGAGAATCCGTCTACACTCACTGCGCCGGAAGAAACGGGCAACCGGATTATCGTGCCCTGATCAGATTCCGCTTTCCAACCGGCACACGGCTTGTCCTGCGGGCAGCGCGGCGAACAGTTCCCGGACAGTTTTTTTCAGCGTCGGATGGACCGCTTCCGGCGCAATCTCCGCCAGCGGTTCCAGCACAAAACGTCGCTCCTGCATCGCCGGATGCGGAATTTTCAAACCTCGCTCCTCCACCACGTCCTGGCCATACAGCAAAATATCGATATCAATCGAACGCGGCCCCTTGTCTCGCAAACGCGTCCGCCCCATTTCCTGCTCGATGGCCAGCACTCGACGGAGCAATTCCTGCGCGGACTGGCCGGTCTCCAGGGCAACCACGCAGTTCAGGAACCAGGGCTGCTCGCGGAGTTCGACCGGTTCGGTTTCGTAAAATCCGGACACTCCCTGCACTGCCCCCGATTTGCGCAGTCGCTCGATCGCGACCTGCAGATTGGCAGCGCGGTCCCCTACGTTGGAGCCTAATGAGATGTAGACGAGTTTTTCCACAGTTACCCGCAGTCGAAAGTGTTCATTTTACGGCATGGTAGGTCAGTGACCTTGGTGACTTTCGCGGTGCGACTAGCGCCGCTAGTATCGGAGGTGATGACTCTCGAATCGCTGCTCATCAGCAAGGACGCTTCGGTGCTGGGTGTGCTTCGCCCGACACTGGAGAAGTTGGCGGTCAGCGTCGAGGTCTGCTCCGGCTTGCAGACCGGCAGCGAAATGCTTCGGAAACACAAATTTGACGCGATTATCGTCGACTGCGACGATTTGCCGGGCGGAGTCGAACTGCTTACGTCCGTGCGCACCACACAGAGTAATGCCACCTCGGTTGCCTTTGCCGTGCTCAATGGCAATACCACAACCCAGCAGGCCTTTCAGCTCGGGGCTAATTTCGTACTCCAGAAACCTCTGACGCCGCTCAATGCCAGCCGCTGTTTCAATGCTGCGCTGAATTTCATGGTGCGCGAACGCCGTCGCTATTTCCGGCATCCGTTGGAGATGCCCGTTGCCATCACCCTGCCCGGAGGCCTCGAACTCAAAGCCAAAACCACCAATCTGAGCGAAGGCGGAATGGCCATTCGCGCGACCGGCAACCTTCCCAAGGATAAGGATGTTGTTGCGAACTTCCGCTTTACTCTTCCTGGTTCCGCCGCGCCGCTCGATCTTCGCGGAAAAGCTGCCTGGGCGGACGGATCCGGTAACGCCGGAATCAGATTTGTCGAGATGCCGCAAGGCTCTCAATTGCAACTTGAAAAGTGGATCACCGAACGCCTGCAGGAAGAACTGCCGGCTCAGTTGCAAGCGTACTTGAAGGTATAGTCACCGCCCATCTTCCCATAGCTCCCGTCAGCCCTATCGTCTCTCCGCGATCTCGTAACGTTCCTCGCCCCGAATCCAGTTTGAAACTGTTCGCCTTGCCGCGCCTGTGGCAATCTAAAAGGAGTTTTTCCAGGAGGCTCCCCTATGATCACGATCGACGAAAAAATTGCCAAAACCGAAAGGCTGTTGCGCCGCCTGGAAGACGATAAGCCGTATCTGCGCGTTCGTTTGTCCGGCCTTGGAGCCGAGCATCGGCAGAACGCCAGCTCGTTTGCAGACCGCGTTCGCGTCGAAGCCGAAGCCGAACTGCACCGCCTCTTAGCCGAACGCGGCATGCCGTATGACTGGACCATGCCCCAGCCCGCGGATTGAATGTAGCGCCGGCATCCTGCCGGCTGTCGAGAGAGCACCCTGCTCTCGCCGTTAGCACCACCACGAAGCAGCAGGTTCACCTACACGCTCAGACTGGCTGTAACGCTCATCGCTGGCGCGGAAGCCGTCTCTTCCGATGTCGTCTCTTCCCAATACGACTTATCCCGCAGCAGGCGCGACACCAGCGCCGTGTGCATGGCATGACCGGCGCGATCGGCCACCACCGATCCCAGAATCTGCTTCCCAATCAGCGCCAGGTCTCCAATCAGATCGAGCACCTTGTGCCGCACGAATTCGTCCGCAAAACGCAGCGGCGGATTGAGAACCGTGTCGTGGCTCAGGACAATCGCATTGTCCAAGGACGCCCCGCGAATCAGCCCCTGTTGCCGCATCGCTTCGGCTTCGTGCATGAACCCGAAGGTGCGGGCGGGCGCAATCTCTCGTACGTAACTGCCATTCGTCAGCTGCACACAGAATGTCTGGCGACCGATCTTCGGATGGGGAAAATTAATCGCATACGACACCGAATACGCATTCGCGGGATACACCGCGATAAACTTATTCCCTTCGCGCAATTCCAACTCGCGCACGATGCGGAAATACGTGCGAATCTTGCGCTGCCGCCGGATCCCCGCTCTCTGGATCATCTCCACAAACGGCCGCGCGCTCCCGTCCAGGATTGGCAACTCGAGATTGTCGAGTTCCACAATCGCATTGTCGATTCCCACCCCGATGAATGCCGACAGCAAGTGCTCGGTCGTCGAGATCAGCACGCCCTTCTTCATCAAGCTGGTTGCGTAGCTGACGCGGGCCACGTTGCGTCCGCTGGCTTCGATCTCAAAGTCGTCGAGGTCGGTACGCTGGAACACAATTCCTGTCCCAGCAGGCGCGGGCAGGATGCGCAGCGTCACCGGAGCTCCGCTGTGCAGACCGACGCCTGCGCATGTTACAGGAGTGCGAATTGTCTGCTCGTGCGTCAAGGGAGAGTGGAGTAAGTCGTTGACTATGCATCAGCTTACGCTCCGAAGCAAGTTTCAGCGCGTGGCAAAAAAACCACAGTCCGTGGTTAATCCAAGTCGAAAATCGCTAAACTATTCAGAGGAAAGGCAGATGTTCATCGGTAGTTCCCGAGGTTCCAGCCCGAAAGTACCGTGATTTGGCCCCGTTTCGCTGGAAGGAAATCACGTGCAGAGACGCGGCGAGCATCGGCAAGCATCGTCTCTACCTGACGGTTAACGCTTCTTGGGAGCCTTCATGGGATCGTAATCGACGGTCGCCTGGAACATGTCGCCGGCCAGTTGCAGATTGTACTTGGCAGAGTTGATGAACCGTTGCTGCGTCATTTCCCCGTTGAAGTTGCGGGTGACGGAATGGGGCGTCATGATTCCCTGCACCGGTTTGTAGTTATCGTAAACTTCGTCCTCGACATTCTTCTGCTTGTCCGCAGGATCGCGCCAAGTAAAGCTGACCTTCATCGGCAAATGCGAGTTCTGGTCCAGGTTCACGGTCACGGCATCGTTTTTGCTGTTGATGAGCGTCACCTGATCGGTGGCTTTGCCATCCACGATCGCAAGGCCCTCATAGAAAAGCGCGACTGCAGGGTCGTTAATCCACTTGCGCAACACCGCATCCAGCGAATGCTGGCGTCGCCGCAAATAACCGGCCAGTTCGACCGGATCCTGCGGCGCCGTGCCTTTGTAAGTGATTTCGTATCCCTTGACCCCGTCGTGAATGACCACGACGTCGCTCTTGTTTTTTTTATCGTGACTCACAACAATAACCCCGACCAATGGAAGCGGGAGTACAACATTGCCTCGGCCCAGGATTTCAAACCGATCCCGGTCTGGAAAACGGGTGAACAACCGATACTGCGCGCCAACCCCGCGGCTTACTCCGTGGTACAGGCTATAGGCCCGGCCTTCCTCCCCTTTGTTCTCGTAGGTGAGATATGCCTGCCCGCCCAGCACTTGAATCGCCTGGTCGAGAGTCGCGCGCGCTTTCGTAGCATTGTCAAGGCTGTTGAGGCTCGCAGCCTGAGTTGGCGTGGGCGGAGTCATCCCCGTGGGGGGAGCATTTCCAGCCTGGCCATGAGCCAGAGCCGAGAGCAGCAATATCACAGCAAATCGATTCATAAGTCTATTTGTATTAGAAGCCTGCACGACGATTTTAGCTGTCTGCGCCAGTGCTATGATATTCGGCGGCCAAACCCTCGGCCTTCGGAGACGGATAATGAAAACCCTTTTCCAGCCAGAAACCGTGGATGAGGTGATCGCGCGCCTCGACCAGCTTCAGCCGGCGTCCCAAAGACAATGGGGCAAAATGGACGTCGCCCAGATGATGGCCCATTGTTCTGCCGGACTCGACCTGGCCTCGGGCCGGCTCAATCGGCCCCGCATATTCATCGG
>JAYTFO010000279.1:0-3868 GCA_043734305.1 Acidobacteriota bacterium
ACGAAGATAACTTCCTCTTGTACCAGCGCAAGCTCGAAGAAGCACGCATCGGAGACGCGCTGGATGAACGGCGCATCCTGAACGTAGCCGTGGTAGAGCCGCCGGTTGCGCCTGCGCTCCCTATGCATTCGACGCTGTTTTGGTTCGCAATCTCCTTTGCGGTGGCCTTGCCGGCCAGTATCGGCGCGGGCTTTGCCGCCGAATACTTTGACCCCACGATTCGAACTCCTGAGGAAGCCGACGACCTGCTGGAGGCGCCGGTACTCGCGTGGCTGCCGGAAGCGCACAAAGCGGCGGCGGGATTGGCAATCCTGCACTTCAGTAGACCGAAAGGTGTGCTCCCATGACAACTCTTGGATTGACTCCCGAAATCGAACTGATGACCGCACCCGAGGTAAACCGCGCAACCACGATTCGAGAAACAGCGGTTGGCGCTGCCGCCACCCACGCGAATTCGGTTCGCGACGATCAGATTCAGGCGTTGGTGCAGCAATTGTTCTTCCGGCAAAATCCAGCGGCGGTGCGGCACGTCGGATTTTCGGCCATCGAATCGCAGACCGATACGGCGCAGTTGTGCCTCGACGTGGCGACGGCCCTGGCCGAGAGAGGGCTGCATGACGTCGGCTTGATCGATGCAAGGCTGCAATCCGAACCCTTGCACATGCAGTTGCAAATCCCGGCGGGCAATCGCGCCGACGCTTCGTGGCTCATCGCGCCGCGCCTCTGGCTCGCGCCCCGCCGGAAATGGTTGGATGACAGCGCGCAGCGGGTATGGGATCCCAGCCTCACTCGGCTGCGCGCAGCCACCACGGAGTTCGACTTCTCCATTTTGTGTTTTGACCCGCTCTCCTGGCTCACCGCCAGGCTCAGCCAAACCTGCAACGGCCTGGTGGTGGTACTGACTGCCAACAAGACCCGGCGGCTGGTGGCGGCCCGGATGCAAGAGCAGCTCCGCCGAGAACGAGTCACGGTGCTGGGGACGGTTCTGGCCGAACGTCGTTTCCCGGTTCCGCCCGGTTTATATCGCAATCTGTGAATCTTATGGCTGACATTTCCCACCGACTACCTGACGCCGCAACTGAAGGTTGGAATTCGCGCTACGCGCGCATGATTCCAGGAACGTCCGGAACACCGCATATGGCGGCTGCGAATAGTGCCCGCAGTCCGGCCCAGACTGATATCAACGAACCAAGGGCCCTCGGCGAGACGCTGGGGCTCCGCCGTTCCCAGAGCCCGCACTGGCTGCGACTTCTGCTCCCACGGACCCAGACCGCCGACCGACTGGCGCTCTACCAACTGACGATCCTGGACTTGCTGGTTTTGCTTGCATCTTGCCTGCTCCCATCGGTGCTCTTGCCCACCTGGAGCCTTCCGCATCTGGCGACGCCCGTTTATGCAGTACTGGTGATCCTCTTTGCCTTCAGTGAAGGGCTTTACAACAATGTGGGGCAGTCGGCCGCAAGAGAGTTCCCCGTCCTGGCAAGGTCGGCCTTCTTCGCGATGGTTCTGGTTCTGGTCGCGGCGTGGAATGTCATGCAACCGATCGCCGCGCTCAGTGCCTTCGCAACCAGCCTGACGGGCCTCACCCTCTGGCGCCAGATCAGAAGAAGGGGATGGAACGAGCATTTCCGGGAAACCGAGTCAAGCAACGTGCTGATCGTCGGCGCGGGCCCTACCGCTCGCGCAATTGCCAAGGCGCTGCGGGAGGACCCTCTTCACCCCTCCACCGTAGTTGGATTCCTGGACGATCACATACCTCTTTCCCCTCAAGTTCTGGGGCGGATTGCGGACCTCGACTGGCTGGCCCGCTCCCAATTCATTGACGAGGTGATTCTCGCCGTCCCCAACGATCCGAAGTTAGTTCGAAAGGTGACCGAAGTCGCCTTCCGCAACCATCTGGATATCCGAGCCGTGCCCGATCTGCCCCCCGGTTTGTGGCCCGCGGCGGGAGTAGAGCGTATTGGAGGAGTTCCGGTAATCGCCCTCCATCGCGAGTCGTTGCCGGGCACGACTCTACTGCTGAAACGCCTGCTGGACGTGGTCGGCTCGCTTTTTGGCTTGGCGCTGATCGCCCCCGTGATGGGCGTCATAGCCCTGTTGATTCGTCTGGATTCTCCGGGGCCGGTTTTCTATTCCGCCGAACGCACCGGCGCGAAGGGCCGTCCCTTCCACTGTCACAAGTTCCGCTCCATGGCCACAGGGGCAGACCAGCTCAAGGAAACTTTGCGCGGCCGCAATCAGAGAGAAGGACCCATCTTCAAACTCGCGGATGACCCCAGGGTTACCCGCTTCGGGCATTTCCTTCGCCGCTTCAGCCTCGACGAACTTCCACAACTGTGGAATGTATTGCTCGGGACCATGAGCCTGGTCGGGCCAAGGCCGCACCCGCTCGACGAGGTGAACCGCTACCAGCTTCACCACTACCGGCGGCTGGATATGAAGCCCGGCATGACCGGACTCTGGCAAATCACAGCGCGCAACAGCCCTTCATTCGATCTCAACATGCATCTCGATCTTACGTACATCGAGAACTGGACCCTCGCCCTGGACATGCGAATCCTGATGTCCACGATTCACGTGCTGTTTGCTCCCGAGGGTGCCTGACGCGCTTATCCATGAACGGTCGCGCGACAACCCGGAACGGTATTGTTACGGCTCCAGCCTGGTTCGCGGCAGGACTGGTACTTCGTCCTCTCCACCTCGCCCTCTGCTTCCCGTCAATCCTCTATCTCGGCACGCTGGCAGTTTTCCTTTTTCGACCGCCAGACGTGAATTTCTATTACCTCGATCGCGTCGCGTTTTGCGGAGTTACATTCTTTGTTGGACTGCGCGCCCTAGCATGCCGCGAAGAGTCGCCCTTCGTCGCGAGCATCAGTTGGCCGATGCTCGGTCTGATCGGGCTTGCTGTAGTCCGTGCGTCCAGAGAACCTTTCGACCTCCAAACCTGGAGCTTGGTTGCCAGCAAGTTCATTGTGCCCTTCACCCTGTTTCACGTCGCGATCTTGGTGTTCCGCGCCGTTGACGCGCAAGCGCATTTCGAAATCTTCGTCGTCATCGTGCTGGCGTATCTCATTTTCACGGCGGTTGCCTTCCTGGTGGGTGCCCGTACCCTGATCTTCCCATCTTTCATCCTGGACGAAAGTCTGGGTATTCATGTGGACCGTGCTCGTGGCCCCTTTCTTCAAGCGGTCGCCAATGGAGTCTCGCTCAATATTCTCGGACTCCTTGCCGTCGTCTTTTCGTGGAGTCGCGGAAGAGTGGTGCTGCTGTTGTGGCTGGTTCTCCCGCTGGCTGTGCTGGCAACGATGACTCGCGCCGTTTGGATTTCTTTCGCCTTCTCGGTCATCGCTCTCGGATTTCGCATCGGCGAACGCCATCTTCGCCGGCTATGTCTCGCATTCGTCTGTGTCGGGCTTTTGATCAGCCTACTGGCTGGACTGACCGGCGATTCCATGAAAAACGCTCTAGTGGACCGAGCCGAAGAGCGCGGTCCCGTGGATGTGCGCCTGAGCGTGTACGTCGCCGGCTGGGCCATGATTCAAGAGCGACCAATCACAGGATGGACGGCCGGCGGCATGTACGAGGAACTCGCGCGTCGCATGGAGGGCTACCATGTCAGCGCCTTCTACATCCACAACACCTATCTGTCTTTGTTGATCGAATTTGGCATCCCCGGATTGTTGCTCTACGGAATTCTTTTCTTCAACCTCTTCCGCCTGGGCCGCGCGAGTACGAATGCCAGCGACAGCCCTTCCGTCCTCGCTCTGCGGAAAATTTGGCCCATTCTGCTGTGCGTGTATCTGTTCAACGCCTTCTTCGTGGATATGGCGTATCAGTTCGTGATCGGACTGCTGTTCACAGTGGCGGG
>JAYTFO010000280.1:0-12771 GCA_043734305.1 Acidobacteriota bacterium
GAAGTGGTTGGTAAGCAGGGGGATGTCCTCGCGGCGCTCGCGCAATGCGGGCACGCGGATGGGAATCACGCTCAGGCGGTAATAGAGGTCCTCGCGGAAGGTGCCATCGGCAACCTGTTTGTCCAGATCGCGGTTGGTGGCTGCGATGACCCGAACGTCGACGGCAATCTCGCTGGTGCCCCCCACCGGACGCACACTGCGCTCCTGCAGCACGCGCAGCAGCTTGACCTGCATGGGCATGGTCATCTCGCTGATTTCGTCGAGGAAGATCGTGCCCTGATCGGCGACTTCGAATAACCCCCGCTTGTTCTGGTTGGCTCCGGTGAATGCGCCTTTGACGTAGCCGAATAACTCGCTTTCGAGCAGCGTCTCAGGAAACGCTCCGCAGTTGACGGAAACAAAACCTTCCGTGGCGCGCGGAGAACAAGTGTGGACGGCACGAGCCACGAGTTCTTTTCCCGTGCCACTTTCGCCATAGACCAGGATCGTGCTCTGGGTCGAGGCCACGGTACGGATGGTTTGCTTCAATTTTTCGAGTGTGGGACTTACTCCGACTATGTTATCGAGTGAGTTACGAGTGGCGGCGTCGCGGCGCAGGGCAAAGTTTTGGCGGCTGAGTGAAACTTTTTCGAGCGCGCGCGCAATCCCGAGTTTAACTTCGTCGACCAGCCCCGGGCTCTTGCGGATGTAGTCCGTCGCTCCGCCCGCCTTCACGGCCTGGATGGCGGCGTCGTAGTCATCGACCGCGGTCATGAGGATTACGGCGGTGTCGGGCGAAACCTGGTGCGCGTAACGCAGCACCTCGATGCCATCGACGTTCGGCATCTTGATGTCGGTCACAATCACATCGAAGAGAGCGCTCTCGATTTTGCGCCGGGCTGCTTCGCCACCGGTCACGGTTTCCACCTTGTGACCTTCGCGACGCAACGCGATGTCCAGCAATTCGCAGATGGAGCGCTCGTCGTCGCAGACCAGAATGCTACCCACGAGTCCCTCCTCCCGCAGCCGCGGCAGTGGCCATGGCTGCTGTCTGCGATCCACCTTCCGATACCGCCGGCAAGCCCGCTTCCAAACGCCGCAGACGCACCACGAAACTGGTTCCCTTGCCTACTTCCGAGCGCGCCCAAACCTTGCCCTCGTGCGCTTGCACGATCTGATACACGATCGCCAGGCCCAGTCCGGTGCCGCCTTCAAAATTTGACTGGAACGGCTCGAAGATTTTTTCCGTCTGCTGAGGACTGATGCCGGGACCGGTATCGGAGAAGCTCAACTCCCAGTCCGGACCGCGTTCCACCAGTGCAGCCGTCAAAGTGCCGCCCGTATTTTTCATGGCGCGCACCGCGTTTTCACTGAAGTTCCAGAACACCTGCTTGAGCTTGTCGCCATCGGCCAGCACCCACGCTTCGGATTCGGGCAGCACCTGCCGCAAGTGGATGCCCGCGTTTTCAGCGGTCAGGCGATGGTCGAGCAGGGTGAGCGTATCTTGCAGGAGCGGAATCAGATTGACCCGCTCGAAACGATATTGCTTGCCGCGCGAGTAAGCCAAAAAATCGGTAATGATGTTGTTGAGCCGGCCCGATTCGCGAGTCACAATTTGTAGAAGTTTACGCTGCTCATCCGTCAGCGCGGGCGCATCCGACAACATGCTTACCGAGCCGGCGATCGAAGTCAGCGGATTGCGAATCTCGTGCGCGATCGCGGCCGCCAGCCGTCCCACCGCGGCCAGGCGGTCTTGCAGGCGCATCTCGCGCTCCAGGCGCCGAATCTCGGTGAGGTCGTCGAAGGTGTAAACAAATCCCAGTTCGCCGGGCACGTTTACGTTCAGCGCGGAAGCCGTCACCCGAAACGTCTTGCGAAATCCGTTGCCGGCGGTATACCGGACTTCGGCGTCGTTGCGCCCGGAACCGACGTGCGGCAGCGCATCGAGAAACAAGTCGGTCACCGAACGTCCGCGCAGTTCGGCCTCGGAAATTTCGAGCAATTGCTGCGCCGAGCGGTTCACGAGCGTGATGCGGCCGTCGATCCCGGTTGCAATCACCCCTCCGCTAATCGACTGCACGATGTTTTCATGCAGCGCCTGCAAGTTCTGGAGCGCTCCGCTGGCGTCTTTCAACCGGACATCCGCCTGCCGCAACTTGGTCACCAGCAGGCCGGCCAGGTAGGCAATCGCAAAATACGCAAACAGGTTGACGAACATCACTACCTGCAGCGCCTTCAACTTGGGGTGCGACGTGGAAAACGAGGGAATGATTCCGTAGTAGTCCAGTTCAAGGACCGTTCCGAACAGAATGAACGCGAGCGCCCCACTCAGAAACCCCCAGGACCGCGGCAACAACATGCAGGCCACGATAATGACCAGGGGATAAAGAAAGTTCAGCGAGCTGTCGATCCCGCCCGTGAGGTGGACGACGAGCGTGACCATGGCCAGGTCGCTCAACACTTGCAGCATGGCCTGGAGACGGCTTTCGACCCACACCGAAACTAAGAACAGAAAGAACAGCGAGATTGCGAACCACAACACCATCGCGGTCAGGAAAGGCAGGATGGGCAACGGACCCGGAGTAAGGCGGATGACCGCCAGTTCAATGGCGAGCAGGACGGTCAGGATCAGGAGGCGAACCTTGACCAGCCAGGTCAGCCAGTTCCGATCGTCAGAGATGGAGTGCATGGGGGCTTTTGTCGTTAGTCGTTGGTCGTTCGCTATTCGTCGTTCGCTGTTCGCATTGCGAGTGGCTTCGAGCTACGGGCTGCGAGCTTGTTGCCGATTGCTCGCAGCTCGCAGCCCGTAGCTCGCAGCTTGTTTATCCTGCCAGTTTCGAAATCATCGAGAACAGTGGCAGGTACAGCGAAATGACGATGCCGCCGACGGTGAGACCGAGCATTCCAATGATGATTGGCTCTAACATCGCCAGCATGTCTTTGGTCGCCGCGTCCACTTCGTCTTCGTAGAAGTCCGCGATCTTCTGGAGCATGGCGTCCATGGCGCCGGTGGCTTCGCCTACGCCGATCATCTGCGTGACCATGTTGGGGAACACGCCGCATTCGCGCAACGGATCGACGATGGTGCGTCCTTCTTCGATCGCTTTACGGACTTTCATCAGCGCTTCTTCCAGCACCGCGTTGCCCGACGTCCGAGCGGTAATGGCCAAGCCTTCGAGGATGGGAACGCCGGATGTAATCAGCGTACCCAGGGTTCGCGTAAAGCGAGCGACCGCGATCTTGCGCAGCAGAATGCCGATGGCCGGCAGCTTGAGCAAAGCAGCGTCGAAGTAGTAGCGGCCGCGCTTATCCTTCCGGATCTGCTTCATGCCGAAGAAGATCGCAACCCCGCCGACGATAAAGAACCACCAGAAGTGACCGACGAAGTTACTCAGCCCGATGACAATTCGCGTGGGCAAGGGTAGCGCCACTCCCAACCCGACGAACAGGTTGGCGAAAATCGGCACCACCCACTTCAACAGCGCCGCCACAATGACGACTGCAATCGAAACCACGGCCACGGGATAAATCAACGCCGACTTCACCGCGGAACGCAGCTTGACCGCCTTTTCCACATACTGCGCAAGGCGTTGCAGGATGATGTCGAGAATACCGCCCGTCTCGCCGGCCTCCACCATGTTGGTGGTCAGGTCGTCGAACACTTTGGGATACAGACGCATCGCGTTGGCCAGCGTCGAGCCGCCCTCGACGGTGGTCCGCACGCCGACCAGGGTCTTCTGGAAATTGGGATTCTCCTGGTTGGCAGCCAGAATCTCGAGACACTGGACCAGCGGCAGGCCGGCATCGATCATGACGGAGAACTGGCGGAAGAATACCGCGATGTCCTTCACCTTGATGCTGGCGCTCCCGAAAGTCGGCATGGAAAATTCCTTGCCTTTCTCTCGGATGGACCCAGGCGTGATGCGCTCCCGCCGAAGCGCGGAGGCCAATGATTCCTTGTTCGCGGCGGCGCGTTCGCCCTGGACTTTTTCGCCCGAATTTGTTTTTCCCGAAAATGTAAAGACCGGCATGGTTTCCTTCTCCTCGCTACTGTTGTTCGAAGCCGCTGTGCCAGCCGGCCGCTCCATCGTCCCGCATTCGTTCGCGGGCGGTGGTTATCTCTTCGTTGGCGCGGCCGCTTTCGCCGCAACCGCTCCGGCGGGGGTCGCCCGGTTCAGCAAGTTCGCTCCCCGCGCAATCATTTCCTGCAATTCGTCCTGATTACTGGAGCGCGCGATCGCCACTTCCAGCGTGATCTGTTTCTGGTAGTACGCCGTTGCCAGCGACTGATTGAACGTCTGCATCCCGTATTTTTCCTGGCCCGATTGCATCGCCGAATAGATCTGGTGAATCTTGTCTTCACGGATCAGGTTGCGGACGGCTGCGTTCGGCACCAGAATTTCCATACACATGGCGCGTCCCTTGCCGTCGACTTTTGGCAACAAGCTCTGACACATGATGCCTTCAAGCACCAGCGAAAGCTGGGCCCGAATCTGCGACTGCTGGTGCGCCGGGAACACGTCGATCACACGGTTGATGGTCGACGACGCCGAGTTGGTGTGCAACGTGCCAAACGTCAAGTGACCGGTTTCCGCGATCCGCAACGCCGACTCGATCGTTTCCAGATCGCGCATTTCGCCGATCAGAACCACGTCCGGGTCTTCACGAAGTGCGGCGCGCAGCGCGTCGGTAAACGACTTGGTGTCGGAGTGCAACTCGCGCTGGTTCACCAGGCAGTTCTTGTTCATGTGCACGAATTCGATCGGATCCTCGATGGTGAGAATGTGATCGTGCCGCTCGGTATTGATCTTGTCGATCATGGCGGCGAGCGTGGTGGACTTGCCGGAACCGGTTGGTCCTGTCACCAGCACCAGCCCGCGCGGCTTGTCGCACAGCTTGCTGACCACTGGCGGTAGTCCCAGTTGATGAAACGATTTGATCTCGAACGGAATCAGACGGAAGACGCAAGCCGAAGCGCCGCGCTGATTAAACACATTGGCGCGGAAACGAGCCAGCCCCTTCAAGCCGAACGAGAAGTCGAGTTCGAGGCTTTCTTCGAAGCGATGCTTCTGCGAATCGGTCATCACGCTGTAGGCCAGTTGCTTGGTCTCGGCCGGCGTCAGTTGCGGCAGGTCCAACGGCACCAGGTGTCCGTGCACGCGGATTTGGGGCGGCGAGTTGGTGGTGATGTGAAGATCGCTGCCCGACATCTCCAGCATGCGCCGGAGCAGATCGCTTAATGAGAGCGCCATGTCTTCTTTTTCCTTTTACTGCTTCTACCGCGTTAGTGGATCGTTTCGCGAGCCACTTCTTCCAGTGTGGTAACCCCGGCCGCAACCTTGATCAGTCCGCTGCGGCGCAGCGTAATCATGCCGCGTTCAATCGCCTTCTTCTTCAGTTCGAGCGCCGAAGCGCCCACCAGAACCAGTTCCTTGATTTCATCGTCCACTTCCATCACTTCGTACAAACCGCAGCGGCCCTTGTACCCCGTCTTGTTGCAGGTGGCGCAGCCTTTGCCCTTCATGATCTGCACGGTTTTCGCTTCTTCTGGCCCAAAGCCTTCCTCGATCAGGGTCTGCACGGGCACTTCCATGGGTTCGGCACAGTCTTTGCAAATTCGGCGGATCAGGCGCTGCGCACAGATAAGGTGGACGGACGTCGCCACCAGGAAAGGCTCAATGCCCATGTTCATCAGACGCGTAATGGTTTCGGGCGCGCCGTTGGTGTGCAGCGTTGACAAAACCAAGTGGCCGGTAAGAGCGGCCTTGATCGCAATTTCCGCGGTTTCAAAATCTCGAATTTCGCCCACCAGAATGATGTTGGGATCCTGCCGGAGGAAGGCGCGCAGCGCAGCCGCAAAGTTTAAGCCGATCTGTTCCTTCATCTGCACCTGGTTCACGCCGCCCAGCTGGAATTCGACCGGATCTTCGGCGGTCATGATGTTGGTGTCGGGCTGGTTGAGGCGTGAAATCGCGGAGTACAGCGTGTTCGTCTTTCCCGAACCCGTCGGTCCCGTGACCAGCACCATCCCGTACGGCTTCAAAATCGCTTTCTCGAACTTCACCAGCGACTCCGCTTCGAAACCCAACTTGGTCATGTCGAGACGCAAGTTTTCTTTGTCGAGCAAGCGGAGCACGATCTTTTCGCCCCACAAGGTAGGCAGAGAGCTGACGCGGAAGTCGAGCTGCTTTTTCTTGCCCCCGATCTGCATCTTCAGCATGATGCGACCGTCCTGCGGGAGCCGCTTTTCGCTGATGTCGAGCTTCGCCATGATCTTCAGGCGCGAAACGATGGCGTCCTTGAGCTTGAGCGGCGGATTCATGATCGATTGCAGAACGCCGTCAATACGGAACCGGACGCGGAACTCTTTTTCGTAGGGCTCCATGTGGATGTCGCTGGCTCCACGCTTCACGGCATCGGTGAGCACCAGGTTCACCAGCTTCACGATGGGCGCTTCGTCCGCCGCTCTTTCGAGTTCGGACAGCTCCATCTGCTGCTCTTCGGCCTGCACTTCGATGTCGGCGGCGTCGCCTAGGTCGTTCATCGACTGCATGACCTGTTCCAGCTCTTCTTCCTTCGAAGTGCCGTACGCCTTGTCGATACCCTCGATGATGGAGCTTTCCGACGCGACCACCGGCTCAATGTTGAAGCCGGTCATGAACTTGATATCGTCCATGGCGAAGACGTTGGTCGGATCGACCATGGCGATGGTGAGCGATGCACCCACGCGACTGAGCGGGAGAATCTGATAGCGCTTCGCGGTTTCGTACGGAATCAGCTTGACGACTGCGGGGTCGATTTCAAAATATGAAAGATTGATGGCGGGTACGCCGTATTGACGCGAAAGGAAATTGGTCACGTCCTCATCGGAGAGGAATCCCAACTTCACCAGCGCGGAGGCGAGACGGAGACGCGCCTCTTTCTGGAGCTTGGTCGCCTGTTCCAACTGCTCGAGAGTGATGACCTTTTCCTTGACGAGCAGGTCACCCAGCCGTTGAGACATATCTCTCCTATTTCCCGCGAACTCGGGGGGATGCGAAGCCGCTGATTTCCGAAAGGATCAACGGAGGGTTTTTCGCACTGACACAAATTGTCACAGCAACGGGTAATTCCAAAAAGTAACTTAGGTACCTGTACTTAGTGGCAGGCCGCCATTCGACCCACTGGTTGCGGCTTTTCTGGCACAAAAGGATGTTTCTTAGCGATATTGAAGTGCCTCGGTACATGTTCTTCGGTGTATGGGGCGCCGCGCTCGGGCTACGGCTTTGGAGCAAACGGCCGCTGCAGGGCACGGAAACTCGCGGTTGTATTTGATTTTGCATTTGGTTTGTATTGACCTTGTCTCTTGATTTTGCATTTGCTTTTGGGTGGCGCAGCGGTTCACCGCTGCGATAAGACCTTTTCTTGAGGTCCGGCTTTAGCCGCCGCAGTCAGCCCGCACACCACCAGTCCTTTACAGAACCGCATTCTTGCGAAATCCTGTACACACCGTGCGTCTAAATATTCGTGTACTCAGTTGGATCGCATGCTTTTCGTTGGCCATCGGGCCTGCTCATTCTCAAGCGCTTCGTGAGACGGCGGCGCGCTCCGGCGTCCTGGTCGGCACCGCCGCGCGGCCGGAGCAACTCACCGAGCCAGCGTATGCGGCCACTCTGGCCCGCGAATTCAACATGCTTGAACCGGAGAATCAGCTGAAATGGGAAGTCGTACACCCCGCCCCGGACAAGTTTGATTTTTCCCTGGGCGACCGGCTCGTCGATTTCGCGATCGCGCACCAGATGAAAGTTCGCGGCCACGTTCTGGCTTGGCATCAACAGAATCCTCCCTGGCTGATCGATGGAAAACGGACTCCGGAGCAACTGGGAGCGATTCTCGAGCAACACATCAAGACGGTGGTCGGACACTACCGCGGCAAGGTGTTCGCGTGGGACGTGATCAATGAGGCGTTCGACGAAGGCAAGCGCGAGGGGAAACTGCGCAGCACGGTCTGGTATGACCAGCCCGGTATCGGACTCTCTGACAAAGGCTATGCCTATATTGAAAAGTGTTTTCAGTGGGCGCATGCCGCTGACCCGGACGCTCTCCTGTTCTACAACGAAGCCGGTGCCGACGTCGTCAATCCAAAGTCGGACGCCATCTACGCCATGGTGAAAGATTTCCGAAAGCGCGGAGTTCCCATCGACGGCGTAGGTTTTCAAATGCACATCTCCAACCTCGATCCCGAGGTCGCATCGATGTCCGCGAACATCGGCCGCTTCACAGCCTTGGGAGTGCAGGTGCACATCACGGAATTGGATGTCGCCCTTCCTGTCGATGCCGACGGCAACGCTCGCCCCGCCGACCTTCTACTCCAAGCCGACATCTATCGCCAGATTGCCTCCGGCTGCCTTTCGCACGCAGGTTGTACTGCCATTCAGACATGGGGGTTCACGGATAAATATTCCTGGATTCCGTGGCATTCGAAGCACACCCAAGGCGCGGCGCTGCTCTTTGATCGCGAGTATCGTCCGAAGCCGGCGTATGAGGCATTGCGGGATACGCTGGGATCAAGGCGTCGGTAGTCGGTAGTCGATGGTCGTTCGTCGTTCGCTTTTCGCTGTTGATCCTTCGCTGGTTCGATGAATTGCGATCAGCTAATAGCGAACGACGCTCTATAATGAGCCTCGCGGCTCATGTCTGATCTGACGCCAACTCGCGATGCGACCAAAACTTCCGGCCGCCTCAAGGCCGTGATCACGCTGGCTGTTGCCGCTTTTCTCTTGCTCGTTGTCCTGGTTTCCCAGGGGTCATTCAACCTGAAGTTCATCAGCCCTGACAGCAATCGGCAACTTCTTTTCTTCGTCGCTCTGTCGGCCCTGATCTTCCTGCTCTTTGTTTTTCTTTCGGTGATACTGGGCCGCAATCTTCTAAAGCTCTATGCTGAGCGCCGCATGGGTGTGGCCGGTTCGAAGTTTCGCACCCGGCTGGTGGTGGTCAGCCTGCTGCTGTCGATTCTCCCTGTAATCGTGATGTTCTGGTTCTCCTATGGACTGATGAACCGCTCCATCGACAAATGGTTCTCTCAACCGGTCGAAGAAGTCCGTGCCGACACGGCAGCGATGGCATCGCTGATTTCCGACTACGCCGCCCAGAACGCGACCACGGAAGCACAGTCGATAGCACAGGCGGAAGAAGTCAGAAAGGCCATGGAAAACGGGAATATCGCAGCGATCGAAGAAGAATTCCGCGAGCATCAGGTCACGCTGCAAGGCGGATTCGTATTCGTTCTGGCAGGCGGAAATGCCGGCGTCAGTCTGGCGATGCCCGCGCCCTGGAGCGCAATCAGAGATCGCTTTCCCCTGCAACCCGCCTTGCGCGGAGACAATCCGCACTTCCGCTGGAATCAAACGGACTACATTGTGGGAGCGGCGGCGGTGGGAACACGCGCCATCGTCGTCGCCATGCCGTTGCCCGCGAAATTCGCCGAGACCGAAAAACTTATTCAGGAAAGCCAGCAGCGCTACATCGAACTCGCGAAGCAACGCAAGTTGGTGCGCCGGACGTACCTCGGATTTCTCTCGCTCCTCACGGTGCTCGTGCTGTTTGCCTCGACCTGGCTGGCGCTGTTCCTGTCGAAGCTCGTCAACCGCCCGGTGGCGGCGCTCGCGGCGGGCACGGAGGCGATCTCCAAAGGCCAGCTCGACTATCGCGTCGATATTCGCGCGACCGACGAGTTGGCGGAACTGGTGCAGTCCTTCAACAGCATGGCCGAGCAGTTGCAATCCAGCCGCGCCCTGATTGAGGCTTCCAGCCGCGATCTGGGCGCAGCCAACGAAGCGCTCGAACGGCGGCGGCGTTACATCGAGACCATCCTGGAGAGCATTCCCACCGGCGTGATTTCCATCGACGCCTCGCGCCGCGTGACACTGGTGAATGCCGCGCTGCTGCGCATGTTTTCTTCGGACCGCCCGGAGTATGCCACTCCGTCCGCCCTGACTGGAGCGCGGCTGGAAGACGTACTGCCCGGCGACATGCTGGACGACCTCGACCCACTTTTGCGCCGCGCCGACCGCATGGGTATCACGGCTTCCAGCCTGGAACTCATCATGCCCCGTGCCAAGCTGAACGTGGCGATCACTGTCGCCGCACTCGCGCACGGAGCCGAGCACCTGGGTCACGTGCTGGTGTTTGAAGACCTGTCTGACCTGTTGCGGGCGCAGAAACAAGCGGCATGGCGAGAGGTCGCGCGACGGGTAGCGCATGAAATCAAGAATCCGCTGACCCCCATTGCTCTTTCCGCGGAACGCATTCAGCGTCATCTCGGGCGTGGCGCTGTTCCCGACGAAGCGTCGCAAAAAATAATTCTCTCGTGCGCCGAAACCATCGGCAATGCGGTTGAAACCGTGCGCGCGCTGGTCGACGAATTCTCGGTGCTCGCCCGCTTCCCCGCTTCGCACCCGCAACCCGCGAGCCTGAACAATCTCGTCGAGAGCGCTCTTACTATGTTCAATGGCCGCCTCGAGGGCATCCGCGTTCACACCGAACTTTCTTCGGATTTGCCCAGCGTGATGGCCGATCCGGAAGCGATCAAGCGCGCCATCGCCAACCTGGTCGACAACGCCGCCGAAGCCATGCGCGACACGATGGTCCGCGAGATCACCATCTCCACGTCGCTTTTGGCGGGTCGTGACACGGTGGAACTAGTCGTCTCCGATACCGGCCACGGCGTTTCTCGTGAAGCCAAGGAACGTCTATTCCTCCCCTATTTCTCCACCAAACAGCGCGGCACCGGTCTCGGACTCGCGATCGTCGGGCGCATCGTCGAAGACCATCACGGATCGATTCGAGTAGAAGAGAACCAGCCGATGGGAAGCCGCTTCGTGGTGGAGTTGCCCGTCGCAGTCGAAGCGGTCAGCAGCCCGGCGGCAAGTTAGAGCATTTCTCAAAATGTTGTAGAGTTGGAATCGAACGCGCGGCGTTTGGAAAGGGCAGGCTTTACAGCCTGCGGAGGAACTCGCTGTTGCACCTGTTTTTGGGTGGCGCAGCGGTTTACCGCTGCGTTCAACGCCGTGGATTGAGTCAGGCTTTAGCCGCTGAGGTTCGCTTCAGTCGGTGGGATGCAATGTATGCCGGCTTGACAGTTTGCTGAAGTAGTTCAGCATCCGAACCTCAGGGGCTAAAGCCCACGATGAAAGGAATAGACGTATCGCAGCGGTAAACCGCTGCGCCACCCAATAGCGAAGTTTTTCAGGAAATCTGTTCAACCGCCGCATTCAGGCACTCTACACGAACGCGAGCACTGCCAAACCATGGCGCACATCCTCATCGTCGACGACGAATCCGGAATCCGAGAATCCCTCACGGGAATTCTCGAAGACGAAGGCTACCAGACCACCGCCAGCCCCAGCGCCGAAAACTGTCTTGAACTTCTCGGCAAATCTGCCTTCGACGTAATTCTCCTCGATGTCTGGCTGCCCGGAATGGACGGACTGGAGGCGCTGGAGAAGATCCGGGCGCTCGACGATCCGCCTGAAGTGATCATGATTTCCGGCCATGGCACGATCGAGACCGCGGTGCGCGCGACCAAGCTAGGCGCTTATGATTTCGCCGAGAAACCGCTTTCTCTCGAGCGCACGCTGATCCTGGTGAAGAACGCAGTGGAGGCGCGGCGACTGCGGCATGAAAATCGCGATCTGAAAAAGCAGCTCCAGGTGAAGAGCGTGATCGTCGGCGACAGCGTGCCGATGAAAGCGTTGCGCCAGCAGATCGGCCTCATGGCGCCGACTAACGGACGCGTCCTGATTTACGGCGAATCCGGCACCGGCAAGGAACTGGTCGCGCACGCCATCCACACGCAAAGCCTGCGCAAGGATGAAACGTTTGTCGAAATCAACTGCGCCGCGATTCCCGAAGACCTGATTGAAAGCGAACTATTCGGGCATCGCAAACTTTCTTTTCCTGGAGCCACGGACGACAAAGAGGGCAAGTTTCAAAAGGCCGACCGCGGTACTTTATTTCTCGACGAAGTCGGCGACATGAGCCTGAAAACTCAGTCCAAAGTTCTGCGCACGCTGGAGCAGCAAAGATTCACGCCCGTCGGAAGCCATGACGACATCACCGTTGACACGCGCGTGATCGCATCCACGAACAAAGACCTGGAAGAGGAAATCTCGCGCGGCAATTTTCGCGAGGACCTTTTCTACCGGCTCAACGTCATTCCGTTCGTGGTGCCGCCGCTGCGCGAACGAAAAGAAGACGTTCCGCTTCTGGCACGCCATTTTCTGAAAGAATTTGCGTCCGCCTACGGCCGCCGCCTGCGCGAAATCACCGACGATGCCATCGCAGTCCTGATGCGCTATACCTGGCCCGGCAACGTCCGCGAACTGCGCAACGTGATCGAACGCATCGTGATCATGAATCCCACGACCACGCGCTTCGAGCGCAAGCATCTACCTCCACTCGTCTACCGCGACGGTAGCCGAAGGGCCGCCGGCACCGAGGGATCCACACTGCACCAGGCCCGCGCCGCCTACGAACGCGATTACATTTTGAAAAAGCTAGACGAAAATCACGGCACCGTAAGCCGCACCGCCGAAGTCCTGGGGCTGGAGCGAAGTCATCTGTACCGGAAGATGAAGAGTCTGGGGATTGCAGCGAAAGAGTAGAAAAGCTCTCAGCTCCAAGCTCTCAGCTCTCAGCTCTCAGAAAATCAAACATCTGGCGACGCCAATTCAACGAGGCCAGTCCTTGCTGATAGCTTGGAGCTAAGAGCTTTGCAGGCTTACACAAGACCTACCGTTTGATCATATGAAT
>JAYTFO010000281.1:0-4524 GCA_043734305.1 Acidobacteriota bacterium
GTTTGCATCATTGAGATCGGCGGGACGGTGGGCGATATCGAGTCACTGCCGTTTATCGAGGCGATCCGGCAGATGCGGCAGGAACTGGGACGCGAGCACACTTTGTTTGTGCACGTCACGCTGGTGCCGTTTATCGCGGCCGCGCAGGAACTCAAGACCAAGCCGACCCAGCACTCTGTGAAAGAACTGCTCAGCGTTGGAATTCAGCCGGACATCCTGCTGTGCCGCACGGATCGTTTCTTGTCGAAGGACATCAAGGGGAAGATTGCGTTGTTCTGCAACGTGGAAGAAGAAGCGGTGATCACGGCGAAAGACGTGGCGTCGGTGTATGAAGTGCCGCTGAATTTCGCGCATGAAGGAGTGGACACGCTGGCATTGCGGTATCTGCACATGCAGGCGAAGGATCGCGATCTGTCGCACTGGGAGAATCTGGTGCATCGCGTCTACAACCCGAAAGATGTCGTGAAGATCGGGATCGTCGGCAAGTATGTTGAGTATGAAGATTCTTACAAGTCGCTGAAAGAGGCGCTGGTACACGGTTCGCTGGCGCACAATCTGAAGCTCGAATTGAATTGGGTGGAAGCCGAGGGCCTGGATTCGGCGGACAAGGCTGACAAGAGTTACGAAGCGCAACTGGAGAGCTATGACGGGATCCTGGTGCCGGGCGGGTTTGGCAAGCGCGGCATCGAGGGGATGCTGAAAGCGATTCAGTACGCGCGCGAGAAGCAGGTACCGTATTTCGGAATTTGTCTGGGTATGCAGACGGCTTGCATCGAGTTTGCGCGCAATGTCTGCGGGCTGGCGGACGCCAATTCCAGCGAGTTCGATCAGGCGACTCAGCATCGAGTGATTTATAAATTGCGAGAGTTGCGTGGCGTGGAGGAATTGGGCGGGACGATGCGTCTGGGAGCATGGCCATGCAAGATCGAGCCGGGTACTCTGGCGTATAAGATTTATGGGCAGACGGAGATCAGCGAGCGCCACCGGCATCGCTATGAGTTCAATCGCGAGTATGAAGAGACAATGGTTGCGAGCGGATTGAAGATTTCTGGATCGACGCCCGACGGGACTTACGTTGAAATGATCGAGATTCCGGGGCATCCGCATTTTATTGGTTGCCAGTTTCATCCGGAGTTCAAGTCCAAGCCGCTGGAGCCGCATCCCCTGTTCACGGCGTTTATCGGAGCGGCGTATGAGCATGGCGCGAAACGCAAGTCGCAAAAAGAAGCAGCGGAAGTGGAAATGTTTCTGCGTCCGGAAAAAGTGGGGCGGAGATAGGATTCACCGAGAAGGAATTTGTAATTTTGTAATTTGTAATTTGGTAATTGTGAATTCATTTTCTTGCCCGGAATCTGAGCTTTTTGTTTCAAATTACCAAATTAAAAATTACCAAATTACAAATTCCTCTTTGCGTCTCGGCGGTTATAGATTTTGACCTTATCCTTCCAAATCGATAACGTGCGCGTCGGCTCAGGAGACCTTTTCCTGATCGCGGGGCCGTGTGTGATTGAGAGCGAGAAGCACGCGCTGTTCATGGCGGAAGTAATCAAAGGTGTCGCGCGGTCGCTGAATGTGCCGTTTATTTTCAAGGCTTCGTACGACAAGGCGAACCGGACGTCGATCCGAAGTTTTCGCGGCCCGGGGTTGAAAGAAGGATTGCGGATTCTCAAGAAAGTTAAAGACGAGATCCACGTTCCTGTGCTCACCGATGTGCACCAGGTCGCCGATGTCAGCGCCGTGGCCGAAGTCGTGGACGTGCTCCAGATCCCAGCTTTTCTCTGTCGCCAGACGGATTTGGTGGTCGCGGCGGCGCTGAGCGGACGCCCGGTGAACATCAAGAAGGGCCAGTTCGTTTCGCCCTGGGACATGAAGCACGCAGTCGATAAGTGCCGCGACGCCGGCAATGGCCAGGTCTTCGTCACGGAACGCGGATCAAGTTTCGGCTACAACAACCTGGTCGTGGACATGCGCTCGCTGGCCATCATGCGCAAGTTCGCGCCGGTCGTGTTCGACGCGACCCACTCCGTGCAGTTGCCATCATCCTCGCAAGGCGAGGGCGACCTACCCGCCAGCAGCGGAGGTCAGCCGGAATTTATTCCCGTGTTGTCGCGAGCTGCGGTCGCGGCGGGAGTGGACGGTGTGTTTATGGAAGTCCACGACAATCCAAAAGAAGCCAAGAGCGACGGCGCCAACGCACTCGACTCGCGCAACCTGCGCGGGCTATTGAAAGAACTATTGGCCGTCAGGAAAGCGCTGGACGCGGCGCGGGCGATGCCGTAGCAATCTCATTCCCTGAATCTGTTACCATTCCCGCCTCATCGAAATTCCAGCGTATGCATGTGTGGGCAACGATTTTCGGCGCGGCCATCATCTTTATCACGCTGCTGGATGCATTCGAGACCATCGTGTTGCCGCGGCGGGTACAGCGCGGGTTGCGGTTGACGGCGCTGTTTTATCGCAACACGTGGAAGGTATGGGCACGCGCGGCACAACACATTCAAAACAATTCGCGGCGTGAGAATTTTCTTGGCTATTTCGGGCCGCTGTCTTTGATTGTGCTGCTCGGTTTTTGGGCCATCGGGCTGATTGCAGGTTTCGCAATTGTGCAACACGGAATGGGCGGACACCTGCAATTCGGCAATGAAAAAGTCACTTTCGGAACGCTGCTGTATCACAGCGGCGAGACATTCTTCACGCTGGGCTATGGCGACATCACGCCCAGCAGTCCTGCTGCCCGCGCGCTAGCGGTGATGGAAGCGGGCATGGGCTTTGCATTTCTCGGAGTGGTCATCGGATATCTGCCGGTGATCTACACGGCGTTCTCGACCCGCGAAATTGAAATTTCCTTGCTGGATGCACGCGCGGGATCGCCGCCCAGCGCCAGCGAATTCCTCGGCCGGCTGGGTTGTTGTCCGGAACAGACTGTACTGGACGATATCTTTCGCGACTGGGAGCGCTGGTGCGCGGATCTTCTGATCACGCACATTTCTTATCCCGTGCTGATGCTCTTTCGTTCGCAACACAGCAACCAGTCCTGGCTGAGCGCGCTGACGTCGATTCTGGATATCACTTCCCTGATCACGGTGGGCGTGAATGGAATTCATGCGGACCAGGCGAAGCTGACTTTTGCGATGGCGCGGCACGCAGTGGTGGATCTGTCGCAGATCATTAGTGTGCAATACGATCCTCATCAAGAGGATAGGCTGTCGCCAGCGGACGAGCAACGACTGCGCAGCGCCCTGGCCGCGCACGGCGTGACACTCGCCGATAGTGCTGAAGCGTCGGTACGGTTGACGGAACTTAGGGCGCTCTACGAGCCCTACGCGCAGGCGCTTTCGCGCAGGCTATCCATGCCGTTGCCGCCGTGGATTCGCGATGAACGCAGAAAAGATAATTGGCAGGGTGGCCCGTGGGATCGGGCAATCCAGGCGCGGGCGCTGGAACGTCCAGGCAGGCCGGCGGAAGATCACTTCTAACTATTGAGACATTGAATCATTGCGTGATTGAATCATTAACACCAGCAAGTGGTGGCAATGTAGCAATGATTCAATCTCTTAATCTCTCAATGTCTCAATGATTCAATAGCTGCTACCATTTCCCTTCCATGAAACACATTGGCGAAAACGTGGTGCGCATCGAGGCGGAAGCGTTGCGGGCGCTGGCGGATCGACTGGCCGGGCCGATGGCTGTGGATTTTCATCGGGCGGTTGATTTGATGTTCACCTGTCAGGGGCGCGTGGTAGTTACGGGCATGGGGAAGAGCGGGATCATCGCCCGAAAAATTGCGGCAACTTTGAATTCCACGGGATCGCCTGCGCTGTATCTGCATCCAGTAGAGGCGCTGCATGGCGATCTGGGGATGGTGGTGCGCGGCGACGTGGTGCTGGCTCTTTCGGCGAGCGGCGAGACCGAAGAAATTCTGCGGTTGCTCGCGACCATCAAACGTTTGCAGGTCCCTCTCATCAGCATGACTTGCGACGATATTGCGGAACGGGCCCCGGGCGAAGGCGCCCGCGCTACATCGGCGTCTACGTTGGCGGCGGCGGCGGAGGTTGCGCTCGACTGTTCGATTTCCAAAGAAGCTTGTTCGCTTGGGCTGGCGCCGACGGCTTCGACTACAACGATGCTTGCTTTGGGTGATGCGCTGGCAGTTGCGCTTTCGGAGAAGCGTGGATTCAAGGAAGAAGATTTCGCGAACCTGCATCCGGGCGGAAAGTTGGGCAAACGGCTTGCGCGAGTTGAGTCGCTCATGCACTCCGGCGACGCTCTGCCGCGCGTGCTGGCCACAACGAAGATGACCGACGTGATTTACGAAATGTCGCGCAAGAAACTCGGCGTGACCACGGTGCTGGATGGTGACAAACTTCTGGGCGTGATCAGCGATGGCGATCTGCGGCGGCTGCTCGAACATCGCGGCAAAGATGCCCTCGACCTTACCGCGCAAGACTGTATGAACCGGTCTCCGAAAACAATTGCTCCACAGGAATTTGCGGCGACTGCTCTCGCGCGCATGGAAGAAATGAA
>JAYTFO010000282.1:0-10174 GCA_043734305.1 Acidobacteriota bacterium
CATCCCGAGGTTTTTCAGCAATGACCGTTACGAACATTTCAAGTGCCCGTAAATATGCCTGTGCAGCAGCGCTTGCGTTTTGTTTCACGCTGACTTCGATGGCGTCCGCCCAAGTCAGCCTCACGCAACTTAGCGAAGATACTTTCACCAACAATTCCAGCCAGCACGCGACGGAAGTGGAGCCCAGTGCGTTTAGCTGGGGTTCAACCACCGTCGCCGCGTTTCAGGTGGCACGCATTTTTGGCGGAGGCGGCGCCGATATCGGATTCGCGACCACCACCGACGGTGGCGCACATTGGAGCAACGGCTTTCTGCCCGGGATCACAATTTTTCAGGGCAACGGACAGTACCAGGCCGCCAGCGACGCCTCGGTCGCCTACGATGCTTTGCATGGCGTGTGGCTTATCTCCACATTGCCGATCGGCAACAACACTGCCGTCGCGGTGAGCCGCTCGACGGATGGCACCCACTGGAGCAATCCAAGTTTTGTAACCAAGTCGGGCAATCCCGACAAGAACTGGATCGTTTGCGACAACACTGCCACCAGCAATTTCTACGGGCATTGCTACTCCGAATGGGACAGCACCGACGCGGGCGATCTGATCCAGATGAGCACCTCGACCGATGGCGGACTTACCTGGAGTGCGGCGGTCGGGACTCAGGGAAATGATTTCGGCATCGGCGGACTGCCGCTGGTAAAGACGAACGGGAAAGTCGTCGTGCCGATTTTGGGGTTCAATGGATCGGTAGTGGCGTTTTCCTCAACCAACGGCGGCGCCACCTGGACTAGAGCAGTCAATGTTGGCTCGTTCATCAACCACAGCGAAGCAGGAGTCATTCGCAGCGCCGGTCTGCCATCGGCTGCCGTCGATGCGAAAGGGAAAGTGTATGTGGCGTGGCCGGATTGCCGGTTTCGTACGAACTGCTCCGCGAACGATATCGTTTTCAGTAAATCCGGCAGTGGAACAGTCTGGAGCGCAGTCAAGCGCATCCCCATCGATGACGTGAACAGCAACGTCGACCACTTCATTACCGGGATGGCGATCGAGCCGGGCACTTCCGGCGCGACCGCGCACATTGGACTGGTCTACTACTACTACCCAGTTTCGAATTGCGGCAACAACTGTTCGCTGTTCGCCGGCTTCATTCAATCCTCTACGGCGGGCGCGAAGTGGAGTCCCGCGCAAACGCTCGGCGGACCGATGAATCTCAATTGGCTGCCCGACACGTTCTCCGGGCGCATGGTGGCGGACTACATCGCGGTTGGATTCGGAGGCGGAAAAGCCTTCGCGATCTTTGCCCTGGCCCAGGCTCCGACCGGCTCCGTGTTTCATCAGGCCATCTATACCACGGCGACGGGGCTGGGACCGGAGGCGCCTGAGACCGAGCAACTCAGCTCCGATGGCGATATGCCCGTACCGAATGCCAAGTCCGACCACGTCGTCAAACCATTTGTCGACAACGAAATTCCCGCGCGCAGCAGCCATCCGCCGGATAACGAGTAAGAGTTCGATTCGTGATTGCAGGCCGCTGGCGGCGCTCTGGGATGTGGGGGCGAGACGCCCCCACGACAGCCGGCAAGATGCCGGCGCTACGGTTGGCACCTCGTGGGACTTAGAAACTTTTCGCGGAATCCAGAAGAATCGTGACCGGCCCTTCGTTCACCAGTTCCACTTGCATGGTTTCCTGAAAGCGTCCGGTTTCGCAACGAAGTCCGGCGGCGCGAATCTTCTCCACGAAATATTCGTAGAGTTCGTGGGCTGGTTGGGGCGGGGCCGCAGCGTCGAACGACGGGCGCTTACCGCGGCGGACGTCTCCGTAGAGCGTGAATTGTGAGACGACCAACAAAGCACCCGTGATGTCGGAGACCGAGAGATTCATCTTGCCTTCTTGATCTTCGAAAATCCGCAAGCCGATCGCTTTCTCGACGAGGTAGTCGGCGTCCGCGCGCGTGTCTTCTTTTCCGACGCCGAGAAGCACAAGCAAGCCGCGTCCGATCTCGCCGGCAATATCGCCGCTCACCGTAACCCTGGCTCGGCTGACGCGCTGGATAACAGCTCGCATTACCGGGCAGCCTGGCCGAGCAGCGACTCGTGTCCGGCAAGGGCTTGCCAGCGGCCCTCGCGATACGTGAAGACGTCGGTGAAGCGGACACGGGCGATGACTTTGCCGGAGGCGTCCACCAACTCGGCGAGTCCGCGCGTGAAACCCATATTGCCTTCGACGTGCGCCCGCATTTCGGAGAGGCGATTTGTACCGGGCTTGCGGTTGGGAATCTTCGCTAAATTCTCCGCACGAGTGTGCAGCGATCCATCCACATCGGCCTCTTCGAATTCACTGGCCAGCATGCAGGCGACAGTGTCGGCGTCCTTACGGCTGAGCGCGGCGGCCCAGTTGTTTTCCAGATTGATCAACGCGGCCTCGGTTTTCGGCTGATTCTTCGGGCAGTCGGCGGCCAGGGCGGGCAGGGAAGACAAAAATACTAGCAAAGCGGCTAATGTTTTCACGTTCAGATCGTCACATGAATTGTTGTGGGCGACAAGAGTGACTTTCCCGGCATGGGGCCGGGTGTTAGACAAGGCACAAATTCTTAACCACAGGGGACACAGAGGTCACAGGGGATAGTGCATCGCTTTCGCGTTGACCCTTTGCCGAAGGCCTCCTACAATCCCTGTGCTCTACTCATAATTGATTTTGCATCCGGGGTTCATTGCATGAAGTTTTCGAAGCGACTCGCTCTTTGCTTTGCTTTGATCGCGGTGGCGCTGGCAGCATCAGCTGTTTTTGGCCAGGCCTCCGCGGCGTCTCACCATGATGTGGTGATCAAGAACGCCGTTGTGATGACCGTCACCCACGGCAACATCAAGAACGGTTCGATCTACATCAAGGACGGCAAGATCGTCGCGGTCGGCGACAACGTGAACGCGCCGGCGGGTGCGACGGTGATCGACGCCGGAGGCAAGTACGTCACGCCCGGGATCGTGGATTCCCATTCGCATATCGCGCTCGACGATGACGTGAACGAGGCGACCAGCCCGATTACTCCGCACATGATGATGAAAGATGCCTTTGACTATCAGGACAAGGCGATCTATCGCGCGCTGGCGGGAGGCGTCACGACTTCGTTGCTGCTGCATGGGTCCGCCAACATGATTGGTGGACAGGCGATTGTCATCAAGCATAAGTACGGGCTTTCGCGAGACGAGTTGCTCTTTCCGAATGCGCCGCGCTCCATCAAGTTTGCGAGCGGAGAAAATCCCAAACGTGTCTACGGCGGTCGCGATCAGTTGCCTTCGACGCGCATGGGAAATTTTGCGGTGCAGCGCGAAGCCCTCGTGCAGGCGCAGGATTACATGCGCGAATGGGACGCCTACAACGAGAAAATCAAACGCGGCGACAAGGATAGTCAAGACGCGAGCCCGCCCAAGCACGACTTGAAACTCGAAGCGCTCGCGGACGTTCTGCGCGGCAAGCTGATGGTGCAGATTCACTGCTATCGCGCCGACGAATTTCTGACGGAGATCGCGATGGCGCACGAATTCGGTTACAAGATTCGCGCCTTTCATCACGCGCTCGAGGCTTACAAGGTCCCGGAGAAGTTGGCCGCCGAGAACATTGCCATCGCGACCTTCTCCGATTGGTGGGGCTACAAACAGGAAGCCTGGGACGCGATCCCGTGGAATGCCGTGATCTCGATGCGCAAGGGCGTGCGCGTCGCGATCAAGAGCGATTCCGAAGACTACACGCGCCGCCTGAATCAGGAAGCGGCAAAAACAATGCGCTACGGCGGGGCTACCGAAGACGAAGCGCTGAAGATGATTACACTGAACCCCGCGTGGATCGTGGGTGTGGACGACCATGTCGGATCGATTGACGTGGGCAAAGATGCCGATCTGGTGATCTGGGAGGGATATCCGCTGTCGAGTTATGGCGTGCCTGAAAAAGTCTTCATTGATGGCGAGATTTATTTCGACCGCTCACTGCCGGGGCTGGGAATGACGCACTATCGGGAGGGACAATGAAGCCGTCAGCATTCAGCACTCAGCCGTCAGTGAACAGCAGGTCCTTCGCTGCGCTCAGGATGACAATTTTGTTAGGAGCTGCGTTGGTAGGCTCTGGCGTCGCCCAGGACAAACCGATCGTCCTCAAGGGCGGCAAGCTGCTCACCATCACGCATGGCGTGATTGAAAACGGTACGGTCGTTATGCAGGGCGGCAAGATCACTGCCGTCGGCGCTGGTAGTGCGGTGAGCATCCCGAGTGGCGCTCAAATCATCAACGCGACCGGAATGACCGTCTATCCCGGGCTGATCGACTCGGAAACGAATCTCGGACTCACCGAGATTTCCGCTGAAGCCATGACCAACGATCTCATCGAGATGAGCGACGAGATCATGCCGCACATGCACACGGCCGAAGCCTTTCACGCGGAGTCCACGCTGATCCCCGTGGCGCGCATGAATGGCATCACCAATGCCATTGTGGCGCCAGCGAGCGGGAACACGCTGCCTGGACAGGATTCGTTCATTCAGCTCGCCGGAGCTTCCGCCAGCGAGATGCTGTTAATTCGCGACCTTGCGATGCCGCTTAACTTTACCGGCGATGAACGCCGCAACAAGGGCGGCTTCGACAAACACAAATTCCCTTCCACGCGGATGGGTCTAATCGCGCAACTGCGGCAGGCGTTTCTCGATGCCCAGGACTACAAGTCGAAGTGGACGGACTACGATCGCAAGAAGGCCGACGCCGTGCGCGACAAGAAGCCCGAACCCTCGGCTCCCAAGCGCGATCTGAAACTGGAAGCGCTGCTGCCTTATCTGGAAGGCAAGAAGACCATCGTGCTGGCAGCGAACGGACCCAGCGAGCTGGAGACGGCGGTAAGTCTTGCGAATGAATTCAAGCTGAAGTTCGTGCTCAATCACATCAGCCACTCGCAGCCCGTGCTGGATTATGTCGCCAGCCTGAAAGTGCCGGTGATCGTTGGCCCGATTTACGAAGCCCCGAAGGACGACGAACGCTACGACGCGGTGTATAGCCTTCCGGCGCAGCTTTTTAAGCGCGGCGTGAAGATCGTGTTTGCATCGTACTCCGCGCATGACGTTCGCCACCTGCCCGACCAGGCGGGATTCGCCACCGCGTTTGGCTTGCCCTACGACGAAGCGCTCAAGGCGATCACCATCAACGCCGCCGAGATCTGGGGCGTGGCTGACAAACTGGGATCGCTCGACGTCGGCAAGACCGCGAACGTCGTTGTCGCCAACGGCGATCCGCTCGATGTAAAGACTGATGTCAAACAGGTGTACATTGAAGGGCGCGCGGTGCCGATGACCAGCCGGCAGGTCTGGCTGCGCGATCAATATTCGAAATAGAAAAATTTATAAGTGGGCGAAATGAGTTTATCCAAACGGGCGATTGCGGAATTTCTGGGAACTTTCTGGCTGGTGTTCGGAGGATGTGGCAGCGCCGTGCTGGCAGCTCGGATGATGTGCGCGGAACCTGCCATGAGCCAGGAGACGAAGGTTCTGAAAGCGCTGGAAGGCGCGCAGAGGTTCGCGGTGGAAGGGAACCATCTGATGATTTACAGCGGCGCAGCGGGAAAGCCTCTGCGGTTTTCAAGGCTGAAGTGAGTCGCCGAGATCCCACCGCCAAGGGCACGAAGAATCACGAAGGCTGACGGTTCCAGAATCTCCTTCGTGGACCTTCGTGCCTTGGTGGTTCACGCTTTCGCAGATTGGTCCGCTATTTTGCGGTCGCCCGCTTTGCATACTTTCTCAATCCCTTTTAGACTATTGAATCGACCCCATTCAGTAATTTGAGCAACACACGGCAGTAGTTCAGTGAAGCGCCGGTCAAGGTGACGCGGGCGTACAATCCCCAGACTTGGAAACGAGGAGAAAAAATGGCAGCTGTTGACGAAAAAGTGAAGCAGATCATTGTGGAGCAGTTGGGTGTGGACGAGGGCGAGGTCACGCCCAGCGCCTCATTCGTAGACGACCTGGGAGCGGACTCGCTGGACACCGTGGAACTGGTCATGGCCTTCGAAGAGGCGTTCGACATCGAAATTCCAGACGAAGACGCCGAGAAGATTCGCACCGTCAACGATGCCATCGACTACATCGGCAAGCACGCCAAGGCAGGCAAGTAATTTGGCGCGGCGGGTCGTCATTACGGGATTGGGCATGATTTGCGCGGTGGGCAACACCACCGCCGAAGTATGGCCTGCTTTGCTGGCCGGCAAAAGCGGAGTGTCCCGCATCAGCGGATTCGACGCTACCGCTTTTGCCTGCCGGATCGCGGCTGAGGTCAAGACCTTCGACCCGCTGCACTTCATCGAGAAAAAAGAAATCAAGAAGATGGGGCGCTTCATCCACTTCGCAATCGCGGCTTCGGATGAAGCCCTCAAGATGTCCCAACTCAAAGTCACTCCCGAGAACGCGGAACGCGTGGGTGTTCACATCGGCTCCGGCATCGGCGGATTCGATGTCATCGAGCGCGAGCACACGGCGCTCATGCAGGGCGGCCCGCGTAAAATCTCGCCATTTTTTATTCCCGCATCGATCATCAACCTCGCCGCCGGACACGTTTCCATGCGCTCCGGCGCGAAGGGCCCGAACGAGGCGACGGCCACTGCCTGCACCACCAGCGCGCATTCGGTCGGCGATTCTTTCCGCATCATTCAACACAACGACGCCGACGTCATGATTGCGGGCGGATCCGAAGCGGCCATCACTCCGATGGGCGTCGGCGGATTCGCGGCCATGCGCGCGCTCTCCACTCGCAACGACGATCCCACGCGCGCCAGCCGTCCCTGGGACAAAGATCGCGACGGCTTTGTCATCGGCGAAGGGGCGGGCATTCTCATCCTGGAAGAACTTGAACACGCACGGCGGCGCGGCGCTCCCATCCTCGCAGAGATTGTCGGCTACGGCATGAGCTCCGACGCTTATCACATGACGCAGCCTGCCCCCGAACACGAAGGCGGATTCCGCGTGATGCGCAACGCCCTGCGCGATGCCGGCCTGGAAACCACCGTGGTCGGCTACGTCAACGCGCACGGAACGTCCACGCCGATTGGCGACACGCTGGAGGCGCATGCCATCCGCAACCTATTCGGCAAGAGTGTGCCGGTCAGTTCAACCAAATCCATGACCGGTCACTTGCTGGGCGGGGCGGGCGGTTTGGAGGCGGGCGTGACTGTCCTCGCACTTCGCGATCAAATTCTTCCGCCGACCGTCAACCTGGAAAATCAGGATCCCGACACCGAAGGCATGGACTTCGTCCCCAACCATGCTCGCAAAGCCAGCTTCGAGTACGCCATGTCGAATTCCTTCGGCTTCGGCGGGACGAATGGGGCGCTGCTGTTCAAGAGATGGACAGAGTAGAGCAAGGTCAGAGGTGAGAGGTCAGATTGCAGAGGTGAAAACCGACCAATTCCTATGTGAGCCGCGTCACTGCTAAATTTCGATCGAAGAGCTAGATTGCAGGTGTAGAGAGCTTGATCGAATGAAGCGTGATTCCGAAGCGATGAAGCGACGAACAAAGGCATTTGCCCTGCGCATTCTCAAACTCTATCGGTCGCTGCCCAAAACCGGCGAGGCTCGTATTCTGGGACAGCAAGTTCTTCGTTCGGGCACATCCATCGGCGCCAACTATTGCGCAGCTTGTCGGGGAAGGTCCCGTGCAGAATTTGTAGCCAAATTGGGAATTGTCTTAGAAGAGGCCGACGAAACCGTCTTTTGGTTGGAGCTGATGAGGGAGGCATCCATTTTTTTCAGAAGCAAAGTTGCGAGATCTTTGCCAGGAAGCCAACGAACTGGTGGCGATTTTTGTCACATCCGTCCGCACGGTAAAGGGTTCTACCTCTGCAATCTGACCTCTAACCTCTGACCTTAAACTATTGCTTTTTCACGGCGTCAATGGTCGCATACAACTGGGCAAGATCCGTCACTTCCACGTAGGGTTTTCCTGTCTTTTTATCCGTGACAATATAAATCGTAGGTGTGTGGTCGAGGTTGATGGACTTGCCTAAATCCCGGTCCGCGAGCACCAACGCACTGAGCTTGCCGGTGGGATCGACGACGAACGGCAAGTCGACTTTGTGTTCGGCCGCGAATTTCTCGGCGAAGCTGCGCAAGTTGTCGGGCACGATCTCGCGTTGGTGTTCGAAAATGTAGAGGCGAAAAGCATCGCCAGTACCCTTGGAATGCGTGTCGAAGTAGCGCGCCATGATGGCCGCGTTCATCGACCAGTTGTGCATGGGCAACGGGAAGTCGTGGATCGTCAGCGGGATCTTATAGGTCTGCGATGCCTGAGCCACGAGTGGCCCTGCACGCGCGCACTGCGGACATTGCAGGTCCTCGAATACGACCAGCGCCACCGGCGAACCCTTCGGCGGACGAAGCACAGCGGGGACGTCTTGCGCGAACCCAGTCAGGCAGAGAAGAAAGACTAGCGGCAGCAGGCGTGAGATCTTCATAGTTTTAATTTGGATGCAGGCTCTGTCGAAACTGTCTTCTATGGTAGCGAAACGTAAGTCATCGCGCACGTTACTGCATGTCAATCTTGTCGAGATTATAAAAGTAGTAAAAACGCAATCCCAGAATCTTCCCGGGGAACTCCTTGGGCAGGGGCGGGAAGGGGTTGGATGCCGTGATGCTCGCCCAGGCGGCGCGGTCAAGGGCGACGTCTCCGGACGTGGTATGCAGCGTCATGCCGCTGACTTTTCCGTCCTTGAGGATCACAAACTCGATCGAAAGTTTGCCCTGCTTCAAGATCGGCGGATAGACGGAAGGCGGCAGCGCGGTCATCCAATTGGCGCGTACGACTTGCGTGATCCGGGCCAGATACGGACCGAAATCAACTCCCATCGTGTCGGTTAGGATTTCCGCCTGATCGAGTGCCTTGGCCCCGCTGTGGCCCTGGTTCAAGCCGTAGTCGCCGGACTCGCCGCCACCGTAGTTACCTCGATTGGCAGCGGCCGCGCGCGCTGCTTGCTCGATGGCGGAGCCCGCCGTCGTCGGAGTGGTGAAGCTGGGCTTGCCTCGCGGGGGCGTTTGGAGTTGAGCCGTCTGCGGATTCTGGTTGGGCGCGATCAAGCCGGAATTCGGGTTAGGCTGTTGATTGTCCTGCGGAGGCTGGTTCTGCGCCATGGCTGGAGGCGGCGTCGGTTGCGGCGGCGCTTGCTGCCCCGGCCTTCCCGGACGCGCACTCTCCAATAACTTCTTCAGATCCTCGCGATTGATCTGCGGCGTCTTGCTGGTGGCGATGCGGTCTTTGTCGGAAATGATTTTCGAATCCGGACGCCGCGTTACCTTCTGTTGGTCCGGCGGCAATTCCAGGTAGAGGGCATCTTTCTGTTTATTGAGATCAATGCTCGCCGGCAACACCAGTTGCCGATGCGGAAGCAGGTTCATCAGCTTCTCGCTGTTGACCAGCAAAATGACGACCAGCAAGTGCAGTACGACCGACAGCCAGACGGCCTCGCGTTTGCGCGAGCGCGAAAGATCGTCCTGCAATTGGATGAGGAGATGCGGAACAGCAGCCGGGTTGAAGCCACGGTAGGCCGTTTCCCAGTGCTGCGCATCGGACAGATCGCGCGGCTCCAAGGGCTGGGACGGGGCCACAGGGTCGCGCGGCGGAATTTGTGTGACCGACATCTAGGGCAACTATAAATGCTTAGAGACACGCGCAAGTCCCTGCGTTGCGTAAAGTTACGTAAAAATCCACGTAATTGCGAAGGGCTGGCGTCCGTTGTTCCTGCCATTTATTGTCGCATTTTTTCGGAGCGCCGGGTAAGTACCAGTGGACAAGGTACTTTGGAACTCATGGGAGGTCAGAAGTCCGAGGGCAGATTGCAGAGGTAAAATCAAACTAGAAGCTGTCGGTCTCATCAATGGTTTTGGGAGATAAATGGTTTGGGAAGGGCACGGCTTCAGCAGTGCCGCTCATAGCCGCCAAATACTCGGGCTTTAGCCCCTGAGGGGATTTTTGGTTTGCGCCTTAAGCTTATTGTGAGATGGCTTGCAGATTCGGTCATCCGCGATGGAACTCGAACAATTGACGACTGTAGTAAAACTGTAAGTAGTGGAGAGGTGGCCGAGTGGTTGATGGCACCGGTCTTGAAAACCGGCGTACCTGAAAGGGTACCGGGGGTTCGAATCCCTCCCTCTCCGCCA
>JAYTFO010000283.1:0-3588 GCA_043734305.1 Acidobacteriota bacterium
CAGCGCCGGATCGAGCCGGACGCCACGCTGGACGCGAATCTCCTCCAGCACATCATCCGCTGGCCGGCCGTCGAAGTGCGGGAGCAGGGCGGCAAGCCCGGCCGGGATCAGCAGCGGATCGTAGGTGCTGTAGGTTACCACGCGGTACTTGCCAGATGCGGTTCCTTCGATCTGAATCAGACCCATAACCGGGCGTTCCGGCGGCGCCTCCGACGTGAGCTTGCCGTATCGCTCACGTACCAGCCGCGAGAGGATCGTCACCCGCGGCCCACAGATTCGGGTGACGTCGTCCCACCCTAGCTGATGCATCAGTCCGGCGCAGCCCCGGTAAAATTCCGCTTCCCGGCCTACCCATCCGCCCCACAGCGCTTTGTAGTCGTCCTCCTGGATCTCGCCACCGAGTTCGCTTGCCTCCAGCTTCCTGGGCTCTTCGAGTATTCGTGCCAGCGGCCCGGCGTTCGCACCCATCTCCAGCGCGCACCATAGACCAAGCTGACGGTCGACCTCGCGAAGCAATTCGGCGAGATCTTTCCAGAACTCGTGACCGGTTGCGCCGCGGACGTGTTTGCAAAACCATGTTGTGCAGGTAGCCGGCCGATGGCGCCAGATGCCGCAACTTCCCTCGATCTGGTGCGGACAGCCAAGCGCCGGCGCGCGTCCAAAGTTCCCGGGACCATTAGTGTACAGCAACAGGAACCGGGCCGACGGGAGCATCCCCCAAGGAGTTGCCGCGACCCGCGTCCGAAGGCGTTCCTCCACCGTGCGCCGGCCTTCCGCCAGGTCCGGGTCGTCATCCGAGAGAATCATCCCGGCGCGGTAATTGACCAGCGTCGGCTCGAAGGTACAGCATCTGGTTTGAGGATGGAAGAAGACGCCCTCGTTGGTGGAGGCTCCGGGCGCCGGTAACATAGCGCAGTCATCGCAGGTCGCTTTGGTTTCCGGCGGGATCGGGCCAGCGAGGAGCCGCTCAATCCAGGTTGTGTAGAGGGAGGAAAGCATGTAAAGACCTCTTTCGGGCGTCATCGAGCCTCAGGAACGGCGTGGGACGGGAAAACCCACGCCGTTCTTGCCGACTGTTAGATGCTCCATTTCAATTGGGCTATCTTGCTTGGAGCGGAGGCACGCCTACAGCGCGTCCTTCCAGATACGTCCGGCAGTAGCTTGGGCTGTCTTGTCTAAAACTTTTACATGCGCCGCCGCGGCGCCTCCTGCAATCTGCTCCAGATCGTCAACCGATAACTCGGTGACTTTCACCTCTTCGCCGGGTTTTTCAATTTTCTTTGTCTCTCTCTTTGTCTCTTCGCTCATGATGTTTCTCCTTTTAGAAACTCGTTATTACGTGAATTGTCCGGGCGTCACCGAGGCGCCAAAATCAACTGCGTTCACCCTATGGCCGATCAACATCACGGGACGCAGCGTGGTGCCGCCGGCGACGTCGTCCAGGTCCTTAATCATTAGTTGCCACTAATGCCCTTAGTAGTAACTGCCCTGCCCCCGGCGACGTTGTCGAGGTCCTTATCCGACAGCTCAACCGCCTTTGGTTCCTGCTCGATCGGTTCAGCTTTCTTTTCATCTTTCTTGGTTACTTCGTTCATGGTGTTTCTCCTTTTGGAAACTTGTTATTACGTGAATTGTCAGGGCGCCACCGAGGCGTCAAAATGAACTGCCTTCATCTTAGTAATGCGCAGGTCACGGAAAAATGGGGTCAAAATATTTGCGATGCATCGCCGCGGGCCGATTTTGGGACTCGCGCCGCTTAGGCAGCGGCAACGCGCCGGGTGCCGGATATTCGCCTCCCTGTAGTAAGAATCGTATTCGCGACTCGCAGGAGGTGGTGGCCCGGCAGGATTAGCAGCCACACTCCGGTGGTTGGAAATTCGGACTCTTTGGCGCAAGAAGTGAAAGCGTATTCGGCGCAAGAGTTGAAAGCGCATTCGGATACAGGGGCTGAGTATAACACAGCGCTGCCTTCACAATGGGGGACTAGCTAGGAGCAAAAATCGCCCGCGGGCCGGCCAATCCTCCTGGCCGCGGCCGGCTTTTAGCCGGCGCGCCATGACCCGAAGACGCCGACTAGGCGGCGGCAGGCGCGATTGCCTGCACCGCCAATGAGAATCCTGTGCCTGTGGCATTATACCGGAGGAGCTTACAATCAGGTCTTTGCTTTTTCCCCGAATCGGTTAGGCGCCAGCGCGGAAACCTCGAAAGGTGGCCATTCTCGGACTATGATTGTATATGCCCTTGAAGAGCGACATGCTTGCAGCCGGATATCTCGAGGCTGAAATCGCTGGAGAGGTGCGCATTTTCTCATTGACCGCGGGGTGTACGCTCAAAATCGGCCGCAGCGACCAGAACGACGTGGTTCTCTCAGACGATCTTGCCTCCAGGCACCACGCCATGTTGCAGCGGACCAGCCTGGGTCTGTGTTATATCACGGATCTCGGCAGCAGCAACGGAACATTCGTAAACGGCGCGCGCATTTCCGCGCCAGTGATTCTCAGACCCGGCGATCGCATTGCGGTGGGCATGCACAAATTCAGTTTCCAGCAGGACGCCGCCGTGCAGTATCCCCCGGTGGAAGCGCCTGAATGGCTCGGATCCACCGCCTTAGCCGCCCAGCAATCGCTGATCACAGTGCTGGTGACAGATATCCGCGATTTCACCGGCTTGGCGCAACGCATGGACGCGTTCAAGCTGTCGATGGTTATAGGCGCGTTCTTCCGGGAAGCTGGTAAAGCGCTGCAGGAGCGCGGCGCCTGGGCGCAGAAATACATCGGCGATGCCGTCATGGCGCTGTGGCTCCACAAGACGGATACACCGGACCGCAGCGAGATGATCGCCGTGTTTGACGGGCTGTCGCAACTGACGGCAATTGCCGGAGGCCTGCAGCGGCAGTTTGAACTGAATGCGCCCATCTCGATCGGCGCGGGCATCAATACCGGTTTGGCATCGGTTGGCAATTTCGGCAGCAGCGCATCCGCGGATTACACGGCCCTCGGCGACGTGGTGAACAAGGCGTTCCGGCTGGAATCGGTCACCAAGGAAATGCTGTGCGACGTGGCGCTCGGCGAGGGGACGTACGGCTCCCTCGCCGGCGTAATAAATCCGGGGCCCATTTTTCAATGCCGCACCGTGAAGCTGAAAGGCTACGATGAGCCGGCCACTGCTTACGGCGCTCGCCTTTCCTCACTACCGGCGGTGCTGGAGGCCCTGCGGCGGCCAGGGAACGCTTGGAATGACGGCCGCCGCTAAACAATCGATCGGTGGGTGCCGGCGGAAGGTCCGGTAACTGGTGCGGCACTCTGCCGGCAAAGTAGTGAGGACTTTGAGCATGGTCTGAACGCCGGCGCGGGCCTTGGTTGACAGTGCTACTCTTCTAGCCCCCGATGCCAATCGATGCGCTTTAAACTCTTGCGGGCAGCTCCCCGATTGGCTCGTCATCCATCCAATTCACGTCCCACCGCTGTGCTTGTATTCATATTTGGTCCGCGCATCTGTCTGCCGGCGTCCTCATTTGCGGCTGGAATCGATCATCTGTTTGAGGACTTCGCCGATCTTAAAGAATTCGTTCAAATCCGACGCCTTCGT
>JAYTFO010000284.1:0-22544 GCA_043734305.1 Acidobacteriota bacterium
ACGGTCTTGGCCCGGATACCGTCCTGGCGCATCAGCCGGGCCACGCGATGTTCACCGATGCGGTGTCCCTGTTTGAGCAAGGCGTCCCAGATGCTGGGACTGCCGTAGGTTTCGCGGGACTCTCGATGGATCACCCGGATGGCCGAGAGCACAGTCCGCGCGGACACCGAACGGGTACTCTCGGGCCGTGTGCGCCATGCGTAATAGCCCGCCGCCGATACGGCGAGGGCGCGGCACATCAGCCGAATGGGATAGCGACGGTCATGCTCCTGGATCGCGCGGTATCTCATAGGGATTCCCTCGCGAAGAACGTCGCCGCACGTTTTAAAAATCCCGTTCCTTCCGCAGCGTCTCGTTTTCTCGTTTGAGCCGTGTCAGCTCATCTTGCCCGTCGCGCACTGCCTGGCGCGTGCGGCCCTGGGATTCGACCGGTTGCTGCTCGCTCCTCCAGCGATACAGCACATTGTCAGAAATGCCGAGTTCCCGCGCTACCTGAGCCATCGGTCGACCCGATTCCCGCGTGAGCCGGACAGCCTCGGACTTGAAGGCGTCGGTAAACTGACACCGTGTTGTTTCGGGCATGCTGACCTCCAATTCATAATTCTCCCACTTATGGAGGTGTCTATGAAATCAGGGGAGGGTCATTGTTAAGCGGACAGTTGCATATTTACCGAAGAGTACTGAACTCCCAAGACACCGGCATCAAAGCCGCCTTAGGCATCGCACTCGATGAACTCGTTAACACCGGCTTCACAAACAAAAAATGTGCAGTTCAGCAGCGCACAGAACTGGCCGAAGAAATAAAGCAGATGGTTTAAGACCACTATCTCGATAGCTCTGCTGTCTTTTGGGTAACGGCCGAGCAGCCGAGCGTTCTTTTCGTGTCAGTCTCCATTGCCGGGGTAGGCACCTAATCCGAATCTGCACTCTCAAGCTCTCTGAGATGGACAAGGTATGACTTGCCACTGTCCGTGATCTCTAGATGCTTTCGCACGTCGTCGCCAGTCACAAACAGTTTCCGGATACCTCCATTAGGCAGTCTCTTAATTAGTCCGAGAGACAAGAGATGTCTAAGCTCGGCTTCAAAGGTAGGGGACATTTTAAACGGGAATGGATTATCAGATCCTAGTTTTTTGAGATGTGTGAGTTCCAATCGGGACACAAATTTTTCCAGCAAGAATTGCAGAATTGGCTCCAGGGCTGTCTTTTGGCGGAGCTGCTCAACATGGACCGCATTGATCTGAGTGACCACCTTCGTCTCGCAGAATCCGAGACTCCGAATCATTTGGCGGATGCTGTCGCATGCAGGCCCGACAGCCGCTTTGTGATTGCCGTCCTTGCGAGGCCAGTCGTAGATCGCCGCAGTCAGCCCAGCAAGGTCGCTCGGGATTTTGACTTGTTCGCCTCCAGGCCGAATGACGAAGGTACGCGAACGGCCGAGCCGGCCCATGAACAGGCCCAGTTCAAATAGGACGTTGTCTCGGGGGCCAAGCGCCGTAAGCTGACGACTTTTCAAGAGGTCATCGGGTGTGAGCACGATCGCCGCAAAATCAAATTGAGGGACTACGTTGACCAAGCTCTCGATGAAGGTGTTGCTGAGGGTAAAGAGTCCTTCGTTCCACAACGTCACTACGGCATCATCAGTAAGCAGCGAGCGCACAGCGCGCGCGAGGTCTAGGCCCTCTGAAGATGAGCCGACAAATAGCGTTGGGGTTGTGGGTTTGTCCATACCAATGCTCCTTCAACTGATTACTAATCATCCGGCTCGTTGTCATCGCAGCCGATGCGAGCTGGTTTTTCCCCGAATCATTGAACATTGGGTTTTTACTGATCGATCCGGTCCAAAGCCTAACATAAGCTTTGGACCGGTTTAAAGAGGGCTGGGTCATGGCACATATCGAGAGGAGGAGCCACGTGGAGTGATGACGGGACGGCGCGCCTCTGGCAGGCCAAGGATGGGACGCCGCTCGGACGGACCATCCTCAAGCTGCCGCTGGTCCCGTTCTCACCGTCTGTCTCCGGCAGGCCGGTGACCTCCTCGGCATCACCCTCCTCGACCACATTATTCGGGGCGACGATCGTACCTACAGCCTTGCAGATCAGGGCTGGCCGGAGTGAGGCACCATGGCGCGGGTTATTCGTTGCCCATCATCGATATTGCCTTGACGATATCGCCCATTCAGTTTACCTACTATTGGACAGAAGGAGATTCACCATGAGCCGGAAAAAGACCGCAGAATGGCAACCGTTCGAGATCGCACCCAAGGAGGGAACTGACTGATCTTCTGGGTTTCCAGTCAGAAGGGGTTTCAGGACACCACCGCCAACTTCCATTTTTCAGAGGGACAATGGTGGTGGGCTGATACAGATGAAGTGTTAAAGCGTCCTGACCTTGTCAACGGATGGATGCTGTATCCCCAGCCGCCTACTCTCGCCAGGAAGCAATAACCATCACGCAACCGTGATCAGGCGTGAACCACCTCTCGTTTCCGCTCTTTCACTCTGACGGAGACTTCGACGCGCGAGCCAAGCTTATTGAGTATCGTCATCAATCTGTCAGAGCTGAACCGTTCCAGATCAGCCGTCCGTATTCGTGAAAAATCAGCGGCCGGAACACCTGTAAGGCGTTGCGCCTTCCTTACGCTCAGTTCTTTCTTATCAAGGGTCTTAATGATTTCAGCGGCCAGAATCGCCTTCAACTGCCGAACATCCGCATCCGGCATATTAAAATCTCGATAGACGTTTCCGCGCCCACGGATAATTTCTTCTTTCATTGCAATAACTCCTTCAATCGTTTCAGCCGTTCCTTGATGAGATCAATTTCCTGCTGCGGCGTTTTGATCCCTGCTTTCGATTTCTTCTGGAAGGTGTGGAACACCCACAGATCATGGTCAATCTGAACCGCATACATCACCCGAAAGGCATTGCCCTGAACTTCAGGGCAATCTCGAACACACCTGACCTCATTCCTGTCATTGGCTTCGCGATATCGGCCTTGCTTCCCTCTGCCGCAAGGGTCAGCGCGTCCATACAGATCTCCTGAGCGCCTACGGGGAAATCCTCGAACTCTTTTCTCGCGGCCCTCAATCATGAAATGGGCCGGGGCTGTTTTGTCATTCGACACCTTCCAATTGGAATATGTTTTCAAATTAGACAACACCTATCAAGACTCTCTCCCTAATCGCCTGATCCATTCAACTTGATTATCGCCTTGCAAAGTCGTTACCTGTTTTGGCACTCTTCCTTGGATATACGCCAAGGCATTCTGCCATTCGTTTTCGATAGCCCACCTCAAAAAAAGGGGGGGCGCTGAAAGCCGCTTTGGCCTGAGTGAAGGGGAAGCCATCCGTCTGTTTTAGGCGCAGGCTAATTGTCTGCGATAGCCTTGGAGGAGAAAGCATATGGAAGTCGACTTTCACGTTTTCCAGGGCGCAAGTCCACGCACGGGGCCAGTGTTGTGGTCAAGAGTCCTCATCAGGACAAGAGGCCGCAATCCGGTTGAGGATACCGTCTCCTTCTCCTTGCCGACTCGCTTTCGAGCCCACAACGATTGTGTAGCGGGATGTCTCGCGACTCTGTGTGCGCGATTCGAGAAAATCCGATTCCACTTCCCCACTTCGGCCAGATGTAGGCAATTGATCGCAGAAGCATACGACGCGCAAGTCACTTCCGATGGTCCTGACATAGCCCCTAGGCTCCCGGGGAAGAGAAAAGCAATAAGCTTCAGCGGAGGATTTGACTCGCTGGCCGCGCACTTGTTGGCTGGAGAGCAACTGCAACTTATATCGGTGGATTTCGGTGGCGCTTTCGTGCGTGAGGCAAGGTTCTTCTCTAAGTTCAGGCCGCAGATTTGCCGCACGAATATACGGCAAAGGCGGTGGGCAATACAGGATTGGCGGTTCATGGGTGCTGCGTCCTGTCTCTATGCGCATCATTTGGATTTAGGTACCTTGTTGTTCGGAGGTATATTCGAGGCGAGCTACTGGAGTTTTGCTGATGGTATAGCCAATCGAGATCCCAGGCTATCTGGCCCTTTTGGCGCGGCTGGCCTGGTCTCGTCGTCACTCGTCCAGGGGCTCACTGAATTTGGTACAGCAATGGTGGTTCAAGCATGGGCCCCTCAACTGTTAAGAGAGTCTCTGGCGGCCCTTGCTGCGCCGGGCAGCGAGAAGGCATTCCGCAAGCAGCTTTTGCTGGACGCAGTGAGGCATCGCTTCGGCGGGGCTGCGCCCGAATTTTCTTTATACAAGTATCCTCGCCGGCGTCTAAGATTCGGTGACGCTTTTACGGTCGACTTCCTTACGCTGTATTTCGTGTCCGTTTACGGGCGTCGAACCGTGGCTCGCTGGATCGACGATGTGCCCGATGTGCGTTTGGGTGACCTAGATTTCGTATTCAAGTTCAACCCCCTCTTTGTGAGAAATATCCCGCCAGAATTGAGAGTTTTGGCTCTAAACCGAATGGCCGCAGCCGGGATCGGTACTTACGGAGAACAGGACTGGAAAGGCTTCAATGCCGTCAAGGCGATCCTCGCCCGCCATTATCCGATCGCGGCTCACGGATAGTCACGATAGTGCTGCGCGTAACCGATCGCTCTCATAATGCAAAGTGATAGCGGGATCGGCTCGCGAGACGCGATAATAAATGGGCAGGTCGATGCACTCAACTTTTCCCAGGATGCGAATCACGTTGGTCAGGAAAAGATCATAGCTGACTCTAAACAATAGTATGCGCCCAGTGAGCGCAGGGATGAATGTCTTCCAGAGACCATGATAGGAGAAATGCCCGAGAAGACAAGAATCGTTGGCGACTCTGCCGTTTGCGAAATCGAGCATAGTATTAGAACATCGGGTCTACATTGGTCGATTCTGTGAATTAGCGGGGCTTGACTCCATGAAATCGCAATTTTGTGCCGAGCGCCATTCAGTAGGCGACCCAGGCGGTCTGGCACACTCCAGTCGTCTGCATCCTGGATCAGCAGATAGGGAGACCGACAGGCATTCAAAACCATCGCGGTTGCGAAGTAAAGATTTCGGTTCGCCGAAAGATCGAACCGAATCAGCCGAGGATCGGTAATGTGAGAGAGTTCACTCCACGGGGGAACGGGGGTCGCCATCGTTCATCACTATTACAGTGAGATGGGGATATGTCTGTGCCAGCACACTTCCTACCGCTCTTCGAATGTGCCTCTTGCACCGGAAATAGGGAATAGTCGCTGTTACGTGATACACCCACGCCCCCCGAACCCTACTTCACCCAGCGTCAGCCGAAGGCTGTCCTGCAATTTGCCCAGAGAGGACCGGTCAATCACGCTTTCTTCGGGCGGGCGCAAGGTGTCACCTCCAGTCTTTCATCGGACGGGACGGGCGCAACGACAACGTGCATTTCGCCAAGTTGTTTCTGGCTGCCGGGAATGGAGAACGCCTTCTTCGAGGCATCATATATCCTCCTTTAGCCCGATACTTGAAACTCTTACAAGAGAATTTGCTAGATGCATTCCTCAGTCCCATGCAATATGGACAAACAGCTTCTTTCATGCCGCCTCGTCACAGCAACCATTCCCATTGTCTATACAATGTACTTTTGAGGCTCAATCGGGCAGTTTCCATCGAATGGAGTTGATCACGCTCAAGTATGGTAAAAAGTCTTATTCCATGGCGCTCTCCCTATTGGCCACGAGCGACATATATCCTAATGCCTAGGTGTGAATTAATTTGTGCAACAGGCCCTCTATTGAATCATAAGTGCGATGGGGCATTCCTTGCTTCGCTTTTCCTTAGGATCTGATTCTTAGTGAATCAGTCCAGTGCCCCTGCGAATTGCGAATCCACGTAGTGCAGCAACACGGAAGTCACTGATGAACCCGCGACCAGCCGATCTCTGTGGTGCGCAATCTTGCGTCCTCGAAATAGCAATCCCTCGCCAATCTGCTGGAACACACGGAGAGTGCCGCCCATGGTGTCAAGATTGATAGGCCATTGGCATCTTCCCATTGGCGCAGGACTGGCATCTACGCAGATCGAAACGGTATATTCGCACTGTTCGCGGTCTGTGTGCCGCTCGAGTACCGCGCCACCTTGGTATGCCGCGACATAGGCGTAGGAGGCCTTCACGCGTCGATTGACAACGGTGCTAATCGTATTGACCAGTTGCAAATTTAGGAACCGGGCGACCTGTTCGTTGTGGGAAACGTAGCGGCGTTCGACCTGATCGTCTCCCAGCGTCAACGCCCCGCTGCGTATGTTTTGTCGGTAGTAGCGGCGAAGGGCCCCCACATGAAATGGCGGAATCGGGTGGAACAACGCCGCAAAGCCACCGCGGAATTGCTGCTGAAGAAAACGCGACTCGTAATCCCATTGCCAGCGCTTGCGTTCCGGGCGATCGGGCGGGACTAGAATTTCCGCCTTCGCCAACACCCAGCGCAGTGGCAGGGGAAGATTCGCAGGGACAGCGAAGCCGGGGACCAGGGTGTCCACGTATTCGATGAAGTCGTAGCCGACCCAGTAAGGCCAGACCGCTCCGGTCTGCGAATCCGGCACCCAGACCATGCAATCGGCCTGTAGGAAATCCGCTGCGGCCCGCACGCTTGTCGCCAATTTCGGGGGAACGGCGCCTCTCCATGAAAACCAGCAACGTGGATTGACGATGAGCGAGTCGACACTCTCCGGTGCCATCAATCTCGGCGGAACGAGATAGTAGGGCTGCTCGTCGAGTAGGCAGAAGTAGCGCTGGAACGGAGAGAGCGGATCGGTCATTTGTGATACCAGCCGTTGACGGTGAACCGGCTGTCGGCGAATTGGCGGGACGGACAGATCACGGGAAGAATCTCATGAAGGTAGGCGCTCGGAAAGAACACCACCTGGTTCTGCAATGGATACACCAGGCGGTAAAGCGCGGGCGTGTTCGACGGCCTTGGCGAAGTTTCCGTATCGAAGATGCGCAACTCTCCGCCGCTAAATCGCCGCGGCTCGCGGTGGAAGAAGTAGACGAATGTCAGCTGGCGCCCGAGGGTCCCCTCCGTGATGTTATCGGAATGTGCGCGGAAGAATTCTTGGTGGTTCGTTGCGGTGAGCTGGATCTCCACACTGGTGACAGGAAACCGAGTCGTCCCAAGACGCGCCAGGACATATGGCAGGAAGGTAAGCAGAGGCATGCGGAACAGGTCATGGAATGGGCCCAGGTCGAACAGGACGCGGGACCTTCGGTGCTCGCCGTCGATCTCGATAACGCCGTCATGCCGGATGACTTCCGACTTCGCGAACAAATGCGTGCTCTGCAGCGTGAAGCGCAGCAGTTCTGCCAACTCCTGCGGAAGAAGAAATTCGTCGAGAATGACCACCGGGATGGCGGAGATCATCGGCCAAGGTCGCTGCCTGGCGTTATTCTGCACGGGAGGAGTTGAGAGTGTCATTGCCGCTCCTTTCAAAGATTTCGCCGATGTTGACCAAGGTCGGCGAAGTCGGTTGTGCGCACGACTCTCATCGCCATGCTAGCGACCGGTAAGATCCGACGCACCCAGATAGTCCCTGGCAGTATGGGTCGACACCTCAGGGAATGCCGAATCGACTGCAGCGAAGAGGTCCCTGGCCAGATGTTCGAGCGCCGTCAGATGGTGATCGGACGGGTCCCGGAGCACTGCATGGATAAAATCTACGGCTGTCGAGGGAACAGCTTGCATTCGACTAAGGTGTAGGTCTGTCCACTTGAGAAGCCCGGGTGCCGCTCCGAGGTAGTAGTGGTTAAGTCCCGCGAGCACGCCTACGATTTGCGCGAGAAACACCGTAAGGGACCCGGAAAAAGCCATGGGGTCGCCCCTTAGGAGCGTGCGCCGCTTCACGCGAACCAACGGATCGAAGCGCAGATGCGCACGGATCATGTTGATCGCGAGTTGTCGGGGGTACGCGGCTAGCCGCGCGCACCAGCATTGCCATTCGGCCTCCCCATTAAGCGCGATTGCGTCGAGCAGGCCGCGTAAGACCTTCTGCTTCGCGGGGTCTACATCAAACTCCAGCAGGACGGCATCGATCGTCTGCAGAAGTGCTTCCCGAGGCAGTTGCTCGATATCCACCAGGATGCCACCAAGGGCGTAACGCTCGAGCGTGCCGCCGCGTCGCGTGGCGGCGGCGAACACCTTGCATAGGCCAAAGCCCCGGAGCGCCGAATTGTCGAAAATCGCCTCGGAAGCTCCCCCGTTGAACACATATAAGTCAATATCGGAATGGTCGTCCGCGATTCCCAGGCCCGCCGAACCCGACAGCAGGACAACCTCGTCGCCCCGGAGCGCCAAGGCTCGAGCCCACTTCGCCGCGAGTGCCAGACGCTCGTCACTTTGCCGGGTAAATGGACGGGGTCTAGGGCCGCCCACCGTGAATTTATCAAAGAGCATCACGAGCTCCGCGATTAAGGTCGTGGGGCACTGGACTGGCAAATGAGGCCTGCCGAAATTTGGGTCCCCACGGAAAGTGACATGTCGGACGTCTTCATTGGACGACTAGGCATTCGTTGGGTGCCGACCAGCTCACCAGCTCCGGAGGGCATCCGTCATCGGGCTGCGATGAAAGGCGCAGCGCGGCTAGGGAATCGATGAGCTGGTGTGCGATCCAGCGGGCGTCGACCAGCGGCGCAAGCAGCGCCGCGCGGCCGAGGAAGTCACCAAAATACTGCTTGAAAGTCAGCAGCTCAAGACCATAGTAATGATATGAATGCTCAGACCGGAAAATCACGTGCGGGAGGCCGAGTTGTGAAGCGGCTGCCGTAACGACACGCGTATTGGGTGCGGAAAAAGGCAGCGCAAAATCTAGCAGCGGCCATTGCATCTTCTGTCCAGTACGAGTCGTCACCGCAGACGAGATAGCCAGAAACCGCCCATGTGGCAGAGCGTCGATTCGCTCACTAAGTACCTCCTGCGAGATCTGCGCGGCGTCGATCGGCTCGGGGAGCGGCGAGGTCTTCGCCGCGTGATAGCTCGCTTCGCGCAACAGCAACTCGCGACTTTCGTCGGTGCAACTGCCCTCGGACGCATGGTGTAATAGGGACCACCATGTCGATGCACGATGCGAAACGGGGTCGCGCGACGACTTCCGAAAGAGTGTCGTGAACGGTTCATACTGTGGAAGGCGATCGCGGATAGGGTCGACCCGCTTGATAGTGAGGAGGCGGATCGTTTTTACAGCGGGAATGGCGCGCAGCATCACCGGAAGCGCGATGAGAATGCTCGTCCCGCCTGGAAGGGATTCGGTCTCTGACATGTCGATGGCGTTCATGGGAGGCTCTCGATATTGTTGTGTTTCGATGAACTAGTGTCCCCGATACCAAGGGGGGGCCTAGGAGGAATGATCGGAAGTAAAGCGACTGTCACCATCTCGGCCTCACTGCAACGAAACTGGCCTGCTTGGACATGGCCATGCGGAGACTCGACGCCAGGTCACGAATCAGCACGCCGTCTTCTGCGCTCTGCTTAGCCAGGGCGCGCGCTCGTACCGACCGAATGAAATGATCACGCGTGACACGCCTACTCACATAGGCCTGATAGTCACGATAGGCTAAGCGGTAGATGTCCTGCATTTCCTGCCGCATGCGTTGGCGCCGCATCGATTTCATACCGGTCAGCGGCGATCGTGTCAGCGAATCCTGGCGACGCCGCCGCCAATAGAGGGGCTCCGGGGTGTAGGAGACCGTACCAGTCAGTAGAATCAGGTTGGTTAACAACTCGTCGTATCCGAAATGGAAACCACCGAAATAGCCGCCGAGTTCCTTCAGCACGCGTACATCGAACAACCCGTGATGAGGGATTCGTGATCCGAGTTCTGACCACGGAAATCCGCGCGGGGCTGACGAGTACAACGGGCGATCAAGGACGGTGCCGTCCTGCGGGTGGTCGCTGAACTGACCCAGCGCAGAAACGGCGGAACCGGAACCGTAGTGCTGCATGAGACGCAGTAGCGACTCGAGGCGGTGCGGCAGGCTAAGGTCATCGGCATCCTGCATTAGAAGGAGAGCGTCGGGCGTTGCTTCCAGAGCGACCGCGGCGGCGAAGTAAGGGCCCTTGTTCAGCGCCAGGTCGAAACGCAGCAGTCGTGGGTCGTGGATGTCAGCCAGCACTGCCCAGGGTGGGTCGGGATCGCCGTCATTGATTACGACGACGCGCAGCCGCTGATGCGTCTGATTCAAAAGGCTGAGCACCGAGCCCCGAAGATATTGGCTCGCCCGATACGCCGGCACGCAGGCGGTGACCCAGGGCAAGTTGCTAGACATTTGAGGCCCCCGTGCTCATGGCGCGGCGCAGTCGGTCGGCCTGTCGCTGGAGTTCCAGTTGATCTTCCGCGGTTACGTAGCGCCGGCTGGCCCAGCGGATGGCATCAGCCAATTGGTCGCTAGTCATGTGCCCCTTGCGGAGTGATCGGTAGAACCCATAGCAGTCGCCATAAAGTCGCCGAAGGCAGCATGAGACCCTCGCTGCATAGTCCGACGCGGTGCCCGTGTGGATCGAATGGGTCAACGATTCTGGGCGAATCAACCGATAGTATAGCGGCTCCGGCCTCCACGTGATAGACCCTGTCATTAGCAGGAGGTTGGTCAGCAACGTATCCCAGCCGATCCTGAATCCACCGTAATAGCCGCCGATCCGGCGCAGCGCATCGATACGCAGCAGGCCATGATGCGGGGCACGGTAGTAAAAGTCTTCCGTCAACGTCGTCTGCACAACAAACTTCTGCGCGGTAGGACCGGGTACCACTCGATCCCAGCGCATGCCGAGCTGATAAGAGCGTCCGTCAGGCATTTCCGAAAACTGCGGCTGCATCGACACCGCGATACTGGCCCCGCTCGATATGAGCGCGTTGATCAGGGTCGCTGCCCGATGCGGATCCGCCCAGTCATCAGCATCCTGCATCATGAACAACCCATCGGGAGTCGCGAGTTGGGCGACCTCCCAGCAGAAGAAGCAGCCGCGGTTTTGAGGCAGGTGAAATCTGATCAGTCTAGGATCGGAAATGGAAGCCAGTTCCTTCCAGGGCGGACGCGGATCTGCATCGCTGACGACAATGACCCGGATCCATGGATAAGACTGCCCCAGCAGACTCTCGACGGCCCGCCGGACGTACTTGTGGCATTGGTAGTGGGCCACACAAGCAGTAATCCAACCGGCGAAAGCGATCATGGGTGCGGGGTCCACTGGAAAGTTGCACGCGAAATGGAAAACCTCTGGGCGAACCACCTGAAGTCCAGGGGGAGTCGGCTCAACTCCGCGCGTCGCTCCCAGACACCCTCGCGCACAAGTTCTTTGACGCAGTTCGTGACTTCATCGGAGCTGTCGCTCGCATAGTATCTGTAGGCATCCTCAAGGAGATCCGGCGGAAGGTAATAGCAGGCGAAGCGAAGGTAATTTTTGAAGAGAACGGAGTGGATGGAGGTGCGGTATGCATGATGCTCCTTAAGGGGGCGAAAACGATGTCTTATGCCAAGTTCAGGAATATTGATGACCTCGCAGCCGCTTAACCACAGGCGCAAGCTGAATTCCGGCTCCGCAGCTCCGTAAAGTGGTAAGGATTCGTCGTATCCGCCTAGTCGATGAAACAACGCCCTGTCGATCACAGAGCCAGCACATGAAGCGATCGGGACGTGTCCCCCATACGCCAGAGGCACAGGGATCCATGTGACGCCCATTGAAGGAATCTGCAATTGGCAACCGTATCCCCGGAAATTCGAATCCATGTCCAGGATGGTTGCGGCCAGCATGCGATTCGGTCGCAGGTGGCGCCAGATGGGCAGATCCCAATTTGGCGGAAATTCCGTATTGCCGTCCGTGGCGATCAGCGTAGGGTAACGCGCTCTCTCCGCGCCCCTATTGCGTGCGAAGGGGATACCTGACCATGTGGCCAGCCGCACTATGACGAGCTGAACATCGTCGCATTTCTCGATCGATTCGTACAGTGAATCACACCCGGCGTCGCACGAAGCGTCGTCGACGACGATAATTTCCAGGGGAAAGCGCCAGGAGCGTCCGGCGGCGATAGACCGAACCGCCCGATGGATCCTGCTCCCTTCGTTACGGACCGGAATTACGACGCTGATTGCACCTGTTTTCATCTGCGCTCGAAGATGCCGTCATGTACCAGCGACTCACTGCTGCGGAGGTACCTCCCGTTTGCCATCAGCTAGACCCACGACTGCGACGACCCCCAACACCACTAGGCCGACGACTGCCACGAGCCCAAGCGCGGGTGAACTCGCCATTCCACCCGCCAAACTCTTCGCCACTGTCTCGAGCGACGGATGAGCAGTTCCGAGCACAGTCGGGGGCGCAGCAGGCGGCGGTGGCAATGGTGGATAAGTGGGATACATGGGATACGGCGGCGGCACCCATGCCGCAAACGCTTGGCCTGTCGATCCAGTGCTTGGAGGAGTAGGCGGCGTCGGTGGCTGGGGCGTCGGTGGCTTGGGGGTCGGCGGCTTGGGCGTCGGTGGCTTGGGCGTCGGTGGCTTGGGCGGAATTCCACCTTTAAAGGGATCGTCGGATGTCACGCCACCAGGTAAGGCAGCCAGCGCTGCCTTGAACTTTGGCAAGGCGTTCGCCTCTGAATCAGACGTCAGTTTATTATAAAGCTGGGCAAGGGTCCCTTTATCGCCCAGCGAGACCATGGCATGGGAGACTTTGTTGAGGGGCTGGCCTATGCTTTGGAGCCAGGACAGGAACGCCATCCCGCAGCCCGTACTGATCGCGTTTCCGTCGGTCGGATCAGTACGGGTCACGAAGTCCGGCGCGCCCACATGCATCCAGGTCGGCGCTGTGGCGAAGTCGCCCAGGGCATTGTTGCTGGTCACCGCGGCGCACCATCTGGAAAGGGCCTCACCAGTGCTGACACCGCATAGGTTGCCGCCCATCGAGCATTCGCTCAATTCAGCCTCGAACAGGGCCGACACCCTCGCGGAGTTGCCGAAAGAGGCACAAACCTCAATCGCGGCACCGGTTGCATAGTCACAGCCCCCGTGATCGGCTCCACCTGTCCCATCTGTTTTCCCAAACAGAGCAAAGACAATGACTTCTACTGGACCGCCGGTCGTTCCGAAGAGGGCGTCATTGGCTTTCACCACGCGGTCCGCGTCGGCCATGAGGTCCCGCGCGTTCTGGAGGGCCGGCACACCAAGCGTCGGATCGACATATACAGTCACTCGGCCGCTAGGGCTTTTCCCGACGAGCTGGGCCGTGCCCTTATAGCTAGGCCATTTCGCCCCCAATAGATTAGCGTGAGCTCCGTAATCTGTGATCGGTCCAAGCGCCGGTGACCTTAATGAATGTCCTATTTTTGATTCTTTGTGAGTTGCTCGCAAAACAACTTTTCGCTTTGACATTGTCACCCCCTGAGTTGAAGACAAACTTTTAAGCGCAACATCGCACAGCATAGATGGATTGTCAACACTCACATCCAGAGATAGAAGCTTCACGCGGAATGCGGCAAGTTGAGCCATTCTAAACCTCACCGGCTCGTTTACACCAAGCTGGGTCGGTTCTTGCCGCCGAATTTCTTCGATCCACACGCACGCTCCGTGACCGATACCGTAGTCGACCCAGACATCTGTGTGTTCCGGGTAGCTCCTCAGCCAGGCCTTAGTGGCTGTGACGAGGAACGACGGATGTGACGACCTCGCGGACACTTCTAGGAATTTGAGCGTCGAGTACGACAAAAACTGAAGGTCCTTCATTACCAGCTGTTGAAGAACTAGGAGAAAGGCGTCGACCTGGTCGATGCCTTTTGGACGTAGGTAGTAATGGGCGGGAGGGACCAAGTCGTATTCATGGAGAAAAGGACGCCAATCTGCCGTTCGATAGAGGTGGATCGATCGCCCGGCAAAGGCTGCCATCCGCTGCATGCCATCATTCGGTTACCGAGAAAGGACCCATATCCAATCGCGACGGATTCCTTTAGACCGCGATTACTCAAATAAACGGCATCCACACTTCGTAGGAACCCCGTAATTATGTCAAGGAAGGCTTTGTCAGGCAGTTCCTCGATCGGTGTCAACGGCGAGTTGCTCAATTTCAGGCAACGCCATGCCAGGCAGGCAGTGGGCACGCAAGTTGTGAAAGGCATCGTTCCATTCGCTAGGCGGATTGGCAACCTCCTCGTGCACATCCATTTCTACGCCATTTGACGCGGCGGTCCAAGAGGTATAGGTCTGAGCCACACTGTACAACCAAAGGCGCCGGCTTCAATCAACGATGCTCTTAGCCATGCTGAGCCACAGCCCCGCCGCCTGGTGGTCAGGAATATTCGCCCGATAGTCGTAGACGCCGGCGGAGGTGTGGAGCGGCGGGGTTTTGGTGTTATTAATCCATTTACCGATGGGGCGGAACTTGTTGACCTGAGGAATTATCCGGGTCTGAGACGGTATTTGATAAAACACAAAGCACAGATCACAAAAAGACATTGTGCTCGGAAAACGCCGGTGAACTGGTATCGGACGATTGATCGCATTACTCCGTCTCTCAGAAAGAAGGCAAAGCTTTTGATTCCTGATATACAGGGAGACGTGCATATCGTGTATGAAAAGGGGTTTTTCTACCCGAATCACAATCTGTACTACATCACGTCCGAGGAGTGGAACCTGAGGGCTCTCCACGCGGTGCTGCTGTCTGAGATTACTAAACTTTCTGTTTCCAGGCGCAATCTCTCAGGCGTATTCGTGTGCCGCACTGGAAGTTCGTCTCGAAGGAGATATGCCAAACCCTAATTAAGGCGGCTGAGGCCCCTGATCTGGCTGCCTGTAATCGTGCCGCATTCGCGCTGTACGAACGCACAAAAGAGGAACGGGCAACTATTGGTTGAAACGGTGAATAAGAATGCCTCTTGATCTGGTCGATCATGAACGAAAAGCCCGGGAAGCTGTGATGGCGTTCTGGGGCAAACGGGAGAAGGCGAAACAAAAACAGATTGAAGCCGGCACTGTCGATCAAGGTGAGCAGGGGCGGTGTCACAGGCGGGAAAAACATGGACGGGTTCATTGCGCTGGTGATGGATCTCGTGAAGGCGAATGGATTAGCTCATGCATCTATCCACCGAATCGCGCATTATTACGGCTCCTCGGGTATTTCCGCCCGACCAAACACTGGGACTTGTTGGTTCTTCATGAGGGGCGTCTTATTGCTGCAATTGAACTCAAAAGCCAAGTTGGGAGCAAGGAGGATGATCCATCGTTAGGGAAGAATGTCAACAACCGTGCGGAGGAGGCAATCGGAACAGCGCATGATCTTTGGACTGCGTATCGAGAGAGTGTCGTCGGAAAGCACCCGAAACCTTTTGTAGGCTGGATGATGCTGGTTGAAGATAATCCAATATCCCGCAGGCCGGTGCGGGATAACTCTCCCCATTTTACTGTCCTTCAGGAATTTCAGGGAGCTTCGTATGTCAAGCGATATGACCTCCTGTCGGGCAGCATGGGAGAATGCTCGTACATTGTGCGAGGGAGGGCAATCCCAAGTCGTTTTGCTCCTGCTCCCACGGGGCGGGACGACGTATGTCACGAGGGAAGGCCAAACAGTCCTTTACCCTGAAAGATTTTGCGAAGCGGACGGAAGGGGGAAGGTTGCCGATCAGCACATTGCTCCACAATCCAATGTGCTGATCCAGTGCTTTCTGCTCGAACACAATCTTGTTCAGCGCAACCCGCATTTCTAGGTCTGTTACACGTCCTCCATGTATTGCTCCGGGCAAATCAGAATATAGGGATTTAAGGTTGCCAATGGCACCAAACCTGGACTCAACTGTTACGCGGCGCCACCTGCGGGATTTGAAAAGGCGATGCACGAGGAGGCGCCACAGACATGCCATCAATTGCGTCGGTCAATCCTCCTGGCGGCAAAAACACAGGTCCTCGATCGGTATCGGCCATCGTTTGGAACCGTGACTGCGTCAATGCGCGGAACCGCAAAAATGTTGATCGAACAGGAGTTTGGCACACTGCCCCTTGAAGAGCTCCCGTTCGAAGAGGTCATCGAGATTGTTGCTGCGGTTCGCGATCGTATCTACGAGCCCGCATTTAGAAAGCAGGTCCGTGAAGCGGTAATGTTGAATGATCCCCTTTGATGCATTATAAGGGGGTCGCGATTATTTATTATAGAAATTCAGGTTTGCCCCTACCTTCGTACAGTCAGCTGGGGCAATTCAGAATATCTGGTGTCTGCCAAACCAGCTGGAATTCTTTGAGTCGGCGCTTTTCACGGCACTGCACGGTCCGTCAATGGAGAAGTAGGCTAGTCAGGGAAATAGCCCGCACATAACCGATTGCCATCGGCAATGATTACTGTTCGTTGACCTGATCTCGTATGAGAAGGAGCAGGTAACTCGTGCCCGATTTTATCATTTACTGATCTCTGTAAAAGAGCGCGGCGAGTGTTCACCAAGATTGAGTTCCACTTTGGAGAGTTGTTTCCTCGTGGGGGACTCATCGTGAACACCTCGAGGCAGATTCCCGGGCGGTGGTACGGTTCTACAACAAGCGGGGAACCGCAGAGCAATGTATCAAAGCAGGCAGACAGGCGGGAAGATCACACGGCTGAGCCGTCACCGATTCCGCCCCAACGACGTGCGACTGTGGCTGAGCCTCATCGCGTACAACCTCGGGAACATGTTGCGTCGGCTGGTGGTGCTACCCAGGATCGAGAGCTGGTCGCTGATTAGCCTGCAGTAGCGGCTGGTGAAGACGGGTGGCCGTTTGGTCATGCGCTGCGCGTGTTTGGATGCATTGTGAGACGGATTGCCGCGGGGCCCGTGCCCGCGGTAGGCGAACCCGTAGATCGGAGCAGATATCCGTGACGACGGGGGGCAGGAGGAGAAGCAATGTGTGAGGAGGTTCTCAGAAGAAGGGACCCATTGGCCCTTCCAGGGAGGTGGATCCACGCTGGTGTGAAAAAGGGCTGGGAATGTTGCCTGGTGCGGCCGTAGGGTGTAATGGCGAAAGACGAATCGCAGACGATCTCCAAGTCGGGTTAGGAGCCATTTGATGAGGGATGCCCGCGCCCGCAATAATAGGGACATTCGAAATCGCAAGGCCACGTGTGATGGCAGCCTTATCGGATCCTGCGATGTGGTCGCCGTCCCGGCTGTTTCCTCCCTACTGGTTAACGCACATCCCCGTCGCCTCCGCCAACGGCCTGGTTTCCTTGGCTGACATTGACGTACTGCACCATGATGCGTTGCTGCCCGCGGTGCCACATCTTGTGTAACGCCAACATGCCCTGCTGTAGACAGCCATATATCGGGTCGCCGCATTCATGCGTTTGGCCTGCGCGTCCCCATAGAGAGAGCTGGCAGGAGACCTGCCCCATAAGTTCCAGGATCTGCTTGTGCGTCGCGGCGAGTTGGTGCGCCAACATTTTCTCCAGGCTGTTGGAGGCCTGAATCGAGAGGGCGGCATCCACGGCCATCGCCGCCACATCTAACCCGTCCTGCAGCAAGAGCCGATTGCGATCGAGCGTGGCTTCAAGAGCCGGCAGGTCAGGAGTAGTCAAAAAGTCTTGGAGAAATTGCTCACTCGGTCTGGGCACGGCTGCGTCCTTGGCATGCGGTATGTCCTTGGCCCGGGCCGTCCCCTGCTTCTTGATTTCGACCGCCATCATCCTCCTCGCCCATTCAGCTCGGCCGCGAGATCCTTCGGCCGGCTTCCCTTCGGCTTTGAGAGCAAATCCCTCCTGGTATGTTCGGCGTATTCGATCATTTTATTCATCGACTTCGAGAGGGAGTCCTTTCCCGGCAACGAATGTTCCTGGCAGGCGATACAGAGCCATTGTTCTCCCGACCAAAGGAACCATATATATATTGTCGGACACAGCCTAGGTGCCATAAACCGGTCCGGGTCGCGTATGCGACTGTAGTACATCTCAACTAAAAGAGCTCGTAAAAGATTGCGTGGCAGATGAAAACGGCCATGTGTATGTTAATGCTGGGTATCAGACATTGCACCCAGAGGTTGGGAAATTGCAGGCGTCATCGGACGAAACGGTGATGTCATAAGACGCAATCGGAGTATTCCGATGTCCTCATATGCAAATGTCCTTGACAAAGGAGAAGGGGCGGATTAAAAGGCTTTCGGACGAAGTGCATTGTTAGGAGGTGGCCCCGTGAAGAAATCACACTTTGTGGCAGTCGCCGTAGCGTTTTGCATGCTTGGTTTCCTAGGTCTTACAACAAGTCACGCAAACACGCGAACTGGACCGTGTGGCGCGGCTATTTGGTTTGGGAGTTTTGCCTGGCACGCGAGCCTGTAGGAATTCGAGACCTCCAAATTACGAGCTCGTAAACCACTGCGTGAACTGGCTTGCCGAATTCGGCCGAGAAGCTGAAATGGAAGAGCTCGTCTCGATAACAGTTAGGTGCCATAAATAACCGGCTACCGAATTTGGGTACCGTCTGGGTGGGCATGTAGGGCTGAGCCGTTCACGGAGATGGGCCATGACGAGGGGGGGCGACTACCTCATTCTCGATGATCCCTTGAAACCCGATGAAGCGGTGTCCGAGGCGCAACGTCGCGCCGTCAATCATTGGTATGAGGAGCCCTCCTGCTGGGAGCATCAGCTGAGTTCCAACTGACCAAATCAAAGGAAATAAATAATTAATTGTGTCGCAAGTTTTCTTTGAGGACTCATTAGTATGCTCTTCCACTGAACGGTGAAGAGGAAGTGCGGAAGTATGATTGTTTTAGGGGGAGTAATGCGGAACTTCAACGATCGGCAGGGCTCTTCCCAAGAGAGGCTTAAGAGTAAGCCATGACACCCCGAGTTATGATGTGGTTGAACTATAGACGTGCGCCGAACGTATCAGTCCCGTCCCCGTTCGATGGGGATGCAAGTATCCCGTCTTGGTACGACAAGACTGCATCAATGGCGCATGGGTTGGCGGCCATCGGTATCACGGACGTACTGTTTCCACAGCCATGCAAAACAAATGCTGGCCAGTTCAAAGGGGCGGATGGATATGGGAAGTGGGATGATTATGACATGGGCTCGAAAAACACGGCTCAATTCGGCGGCACCCCCACCCGGTTCGGCAGCGCAGAGAAGCTCCGCCGCGCCATCGCGATCTGCCGCGCGAATGGACTGGACGTTCACATCGATCACGTGATGCATCAGCTCAATGGGGGCAGGGGTGGCGTATATCGCTATCTGGGCGCCGACGGCAAGACGCTCAACGGCCGGTTTCCGAAGGACCCGCCCTGTTTTCGTGGCGCCCCGCCGCGCGTGCCGGAGGACCCTGTCCCTGCCCCACGAGACGACTTCGCATTCGGCGACGAACTGTGCCCCGTGAATGCGCAGCCTAAGGGTTACGTATGGAACGGTCTGCTTGCGGCAAGCGACTGGTTGTTTCGCACCCTCGGCATTCAGGGGGCGCGCCTGGACGACATGAAGGGCATGGCAGTCGAGTTCATGAAGGCGTTCGCCAATCATGGCGCGATGAAGGGCAAGTTCCTGTTCGGTGAATTTGCATCCGGGAACAGAAACGATACCGAGTGGTGGGTCAATCAGGTCGGCGGGACCATGTCGGCATTCGACTTTGATTTTCATTACAATATGGTGCAGCCGATGTGTAATGGTGCCGGTTCTGGCACTTTCAACATGGGCAGCCTGGCCGGCCGCGGCATGATCGGGATCGACCCGATGCACGCAGTGCCGTTCGTCGAAAGCATGGACAGTGACACCAATGGGTTCGCGACCATCGTCGACAATAAGGAACTCGGTTACGCGCTCTTGCTGACGAGCGAAGGGCTGCCGGTGATCTACGTGCGAGACTTCCTCGCTGAGCCGGACTGTTACGGGCTCCACGTTCCGATCGCTAACCTGAGCTGGATACACCAGAACCTCGCGAACGGAAGCACCGTAGCCCGGTATGGCGATGCCAAAGTATTCGTTTTCGAGCGAATCGGGGCGCCCGGCCTTGTGGTCGGATTGAATAATGACGTGTGGAATCCGGCCTGGCATACCGTCACGGTCCAGACCAGCTTCGGTCCGAATGTACAACTCCATGACTACACGGGCCACAATGGGCAGGACGCTTGGACCGATGGCAACGGCCGCGTGACGTTCGGAATACCGCCGGGGGCTAATGGCCGCGGCTATGGCTGCTGGAGCCGCATCGGCTTGAGTCAACCGATCCAGCGGCCCACCTATTCCTGCGAGCAGATATTTTTTGGCGCGGCCGATCTTGACATTCCGCCCATCTCGGCAGCGCCGACTGGGGTCGGTCGCATCTGGTGTGCGAAGGGCACGGCTATCGTGACACGGCTTATCGTCCACACTCGCGGTGTCAAGGCGACCTTAACGATCATGGGACCTGACCATATCCCTCTTCCTTTTCCTTCACATACCGTGAAAGTAACCGGGTGGCACACCATCGCGATCGAGGGCATCATGCCAACCGGGATCGTTTCTTCGGACTTTGAACTGACCGTGCAGTACACCGCGCCTCACACGCTCACCTCCAAGGAGTTCTGATATGTCAATCGCCGTAACTCAGCGGGGCTTCGAGCCCTCTCGCTCCAATGTCAATCCTCAGGAAACCATCCTGACCCAAGCGTCGGTCCGTCAGAAAGGCATCCGCCGGTTGTTCACCATTCCGCTCTATGGTGATGGCCGCGGCACTGAGGCCGTCACGTTGATCGCGTCCGGTGTCAAGACACGCGATGGAGAAACCCGGGACTTGGCCATTCATGGCACCATGTCCAACTATGTCGAGGCCCATGACGCCACCACAGGGCAGCCAATCTGGCGGCAATACCTTGGTATTGCGATTCAGGGCACCGAGCCGATTGACACATATTCGATCAACGACCATTGGGGTTTCCTGAGTACCGGTATACTCGATCTCGCCGACGGGGCCTGGGGCGGTGTATCATGGTCCTCGCCAGACAGAAGTGCGGCAAAGGCAAGTTTCTGGTTTCACTGGATCAGCATTGTCGACGGATCACCCTTGGCGTCCCCGCTGAGCTTGAACGGAGTGATCTACAACCCGGGCGGCGGGGTTGCCAGCCAGCGTTTTTCGAGTGCGGAGCGCAAGCAGCGGTCCGGCCTTGCCATGGCCACAATCGACGGCGCGAAGACGATTTTCATCGCGGCTGGATCCGTCTCGGAGAGCCTTGCGAGCAACCGAGGTTGGGTGATCGCAGTTGATGTGACGGCGAAAGGTGTCACGAAGATCGCCGCAGCCTGGTCCTCGACCGCCAGGTACTCAGGCGGTGGCATATGGATGGCTGGACAGGCACCGGCCGTGCTGGGCAACAAGCTTTATCTCATGACCGGCAACGGTGCCTTCGATCCGCCCACCGATCTGGGCGAGTGTCTGGTTGAGTTGCAGTATGATCCGGCCACGGCGAATACGCCTGCTCGTCTGCATGCCACAGACTGGTTTGCCCCCTTCAGCGATGCCGCCCGCAACGGTGACGACCCGACGTTGCCGAAGCCGACGAAGGCAAAGAAGGGTGGCAAGGTGAGTGGTAGGGCCAGCAACGCGAACGCCTCCACTGACATGGACCTGGGTTCCGGCGGTCTGGGCATCATACCCGAACTGGCAGGCGCGATCGGCGCAGGCAAAGATGGCATCGTCTATGTCCTGTCTCTCGGCGCGTTCGGCAAGACGCAGAATGCCGACTTTGCCCCGGCGAAGATTGCCGGCAACTACGCGAAGGCAAAATATGTCGGCTGGTTCACCTTCTTCCCCGGCTTCGGCATCAGCCCGACTCCCACCGACATCACCAGCCTCAATAAACTCTTCGACGGCAAGACGCATCACCAGCACTCGACCCCCGTAGCCTACAAGTCGCCGGTGCACGGATGGATGGTCCTTTGTTGGGGGGAGAATTCGAGCCTCCGTGCCTGGAAGGTCAATAAGGATCTCACGCTGACGTTCCTGGCCTCGAGTGATGAAACGGCATCGCCGAATACGGGTGGCGAAGGTGGAATGCCGGGCGGCATGATCAGTCTGTCGGCCAATGGTGCAACCCCGGGGTCGGCGGTGTTATGGGCATCGGTTCCCTACGGCAACGCGAACAGGGAAATCACTAACGGCCGCCTCCTGGCCTATGATCCAGAGAACTTCGTCGCCCGAGGCGACGGCTCGTTGCGCATTCAGAAGCTGTGGGACAGCCAGGACTGGGGATTGGGCTACGTCTTCAATAAGTTCCTGCCGCCAACTCCGGCCAATGGAAAGGTTTATCTGGCCAATTACGCTGGTGGAGTTGATGTTTATGGTCTTTGACTACGAAGAAACTTACGAAACAGCTAAAGCATGCTATATTCCTCCCATCAACCAGATTTGTACTTATTAAGAGCTCTATTTTTTTAGATATCGGAACGTGTTACAGTTCCAAATTAGGGGACGGTAGTGCGCTCGAGCTTGGGAGTCTTGATCAAAAGAACAAAGGAGGGATGAATTATGAAATGGGAACCCCCAACCTTCATTGAAATTAACATGGATGCCGAAATCGGAACCTATCAGGAGGATACGGAAGGCCCTGACTTGACTGAATCGCAGGTCACACAACCATGCGTGTCCGAATCC
>JAYTFO010000285.1:0-3063 GCA_043734305.1 Acidobacteriota bacterium
GTTTCTTGCGGTTGAATACTCGCAGAACTTTGAAGCTCAACATTTCTGGAAGGTTCCGTAGACTGCCGGCAGTGTCCGCGCGCAGGCTGGGAGGCGTGAATGCCAGGCTGCGGGTGCGGTACATGTTGTGGCCGAGGAAAACTGCCACTTCGTCGTAGCCCGTCATATGGAGGTCGCGCCGCCATCGTTCGATCGATGAAAAGGTAACTACGTCGGTGCCCTCCCGCTTGCCGATTGCTTCGTCCACCACCGTCAAGTTCCAGCGCAGGCGATAGGGCCCGCTTTGGCGCAAATCAGTGAGTTCGATCGCGTGCTTGATCAGCCCGATACCCTCGGACTGCTTGTCGGACGCGCAAGCAAAGCTCTCCAGCATGACCTGCACGGCGAGAAGCGCGGTAAAAACGAGCAGGCCTTTCCCAAACCCTGTGATCATGAGTCACAGCGTACAGATCCGTTCTAGTCGGGTCAACAATCGTGCGATAAACTCCTTCCGTTGAGAGTGGGAAACTAATTGCCGAGTGCTAACTGCTGCATGCCGCCCTTGAATCCCGTCGCGACGACTCTTCCCGCCCGTTACTACACGGACCCTGACTACTTTCACGAGGAGTTAGAACGTTTCTATTGCCAAACCTGGATCTGCGCCGGTCGCACGGGCCAAGTCCAGAATCCCGGCGATTACTTTTTGCGCGAGGTAGCCGGGGAGAGTGTGATCATTACCCGCGACCGCGAGAACAAGCTGCGGGCGTTCTTCAACGTGTGCCGGCATCGCGGAACCCGCATCTGCGCGCAAGCTGAAGGGCATTTCGACGGACGCATCCAGTGCGGCTATCACGGTTGGACCTACGGACTCGACGGGAGCCTGATCGGCGCTCCCCATATGCACGATGGCTTTTGCCGCGAGGAGTATCCCCTCAATCGCGTTGCGCTTGACGTTTGGGATGGACACATCTTCATCAACCTGAGCGGAACTAACTTGGGCGCAGAACCAATCCCGCTGGCCACTCAGTTAGAAGATTTGCCGCAGAAGTTCGCGCATTGGCAGATGGGGGAACTACGCACTCATCGACGCATCCCGTATGAGGTGAAGGCGAACTGGAAGCTGATCATGGTCAACTACAACGAGTGCCTGCACTGTCCGATTTTGCATCCGGCGCTTAGCGCCATCTCCGATTATTTGTCGGGCGAGAACGATCCACCCCATCGTGGATACATCGGCGGCACCATGGACTTTCAGGGCGACGCCAAAACCATGTCCAAAGACGGCAAACTGCGGCGCGATTACCTTCCCTCGCTCACCGAGGAAGAACGCAGCAAAGTGTATTACTTCGCGGTGTTTCCCAATCTGCTGATCAGCCTTCATCCCGATTACGTCATGACGCACACGCTCTGGCCCCGGGCCGTCGATCGTACGGACGTGATCTGCGAATGGCATTTCCATCCCGCCGAAATGGCGAAGGCGAATTTTGAAGCCGACGACGCGATTGACTTCTGGGACGCTACCAACCGAGAAGACTGGGCCATCTCCGAGCTCTCGCACGCCGGGATCAAATCGCGCGCCTATAAACCCGGGCCGTACTCTCGCTGCGAGTCTCTGCCTCACGCGTTCGACCGGATGGTGCTGGAGCGGGAGAAGGAAGGGCGCAACAAAGAGTAGTGTTAGGTCCCTAAGACCCAGCACCGCCAGCACGATCCTTGCAAATCATCCACGGCGTGGACAATCTGCAAGGTTGATCACTTTCCCCACACTCCATGATCTCAGAGAGCTTGCGGCCCTGTGAATTCATAAACTGAAGAGAAGTTAAACAGCGGGCTTGATGTGCCGCCGTATCCACTCGACGATCTGACCAAAGCGGAACTCGTGCCGCTCCATCGATCCAGTGATGAACGCGTATCCATCCAGGGCTTCGACCTCGATATAGAAACCGTTTCGCCGCAGGAAGACGTCGGCGGCGGTGAAGGCGATGCGCTTGTTGCCGTCGAGGAAGCCGTGGTTGTTGCCGAGAGATTCCATCAGCGCGGCCGCTTCTTCTTCAATGGAATTGTAATAGCCGATTTGAGGACGAAAAATGGCGGCCTCTACGGCGCCCTTGTCGCGGACACCATGGAGGCCGCCGAACATTTCAATCAGGCGATATTGCATCCGGTAGACTTCCGCCACGGTGAGGTAATCCGGCATTTGTTCTTATTTTGCGAGACGCTGCAGTAAGTCGCGGTTGCGAGCCACCGATTGCTCGAAGGCGTCCATTACCTCAGGGCGGACCAGGTGCTGGGATGGAACCACGTTGTGCAGGTAGAAACGGATCGCCTGCTCCAGAACATGCCGCTTGGTTTGCCCGTTCTTCTCGGCAACCGCCACGAATTCATCGTAGAGCTGAGCATCGATCTCAGGAGTGAACTTCCTGGTCTTTGTGGTTGGCATGGTTCCTGATCTCCCCTTCTACCCATAATTCTTACCTGTGGGTACTCATAAATCAAGCTAAATATTGATTCTTCCATATCATTGATAATGAACTATTTACAATTAATTACTCATTGTTACTGTCAGGCAACAATTCCGCTTCAATCGTTCCCGCCCCAAGAAATCGAAGAACATTAACAACCAAGGGCACGAGGTCCACGAAGGAAAACCTTAAGGAACCTCAAGGCCTTCGTGATACTTCGTGTCCTTGGTGGGTGGAGCTCTTTCTCGCCGGTAGGAAACTGAGCGACTACCCGGTGCCCACCGTCATCGACAACCGCCTCCCCTTCCTGCGAATATAGTTCCGTAATTTTTCCCCAATCTATGCGAACCCTAGTCCTGCTCGTGAGTGCATTTTTTCTCTCCGCAAGTTTTGCAGCGGCCCAGATGCCAGCGACGTTCAGCCTGATGCCCGCACCGGCAAAGCTTCAGCCCGGTGCTGGTCAACTGGTGATCGATCAGTTGTTCACCGTGGCGGTCACCGGCGCACAGGATGCGCGACTCGCAAGCGGCATCCCGAGATTCCTCGACCAACTCAGTCGCCAGACTGGAATGCCTCTGAACAACCAGCTGGCTGATTCGGGCAAGGCTACGCTCGTCGTCCA
>JAYTFO010000286.1:0-1708 GCA_043734305.1 Acidobacteriota bacterium
ACGACCTCGACTCACAAGGAAGCTCTCCCGTCCTAATTATCAATGAAAGTATGGCGCGGCGCAGTTTTTCAGAAGAGGACCCGCTTGGCAAGAGAATCATTGTTAGGAACGAACAGTTTTCTCGCGAGATAGTAGGCGTGATAAGAGACATAAAGCACTTCGGCCTCGACAAAGTGTCGCTGCCGGAAATGTATGTCCCATTCGGGCAGATGCCTTCGCGTTACCTGAGATTGGTCTTGCGCACAGGTTCTGACTCCAGGTCCATTATTAGAGCCGTCCAGAAACAGGTCTGGGAGGTGGACCGACAGCAGCCGGTTGCGAAGATTAAAACTATGGATCAACTGGTGGCCGATTCGGTTTCGCACCACAGATTTAACATGTTGCTCCTTGATATCTTCGCCGCGTTCGCGCTGATACTGGCTTCGGTCGGCATCTACGGCGTCATGTCATACAGCGTCACACAGCGCACGCATGAAATCGGAATACGTGTCGCCCTGGGCGCAGCGCCTAAGGATATACTCACGTTGATAGTAAGGGAAGGGATGATACTTACAATCGCAGGTATCGTCGCGGGGATCGTGGGGGCTGTCGCGCTGATGAGAGTAATAAGAAGTCTGCTTTTTGAAGTGAGCACGATGGATGCCGCGATCTTTGTGATGACTCCGCTGTTGTTCGCCTTCATCGGATTCGTGGGCTGTTTCATTCCCGCGCGGAGGGCTGCAAGAGTAGACCCGTCAATCGCGCTGCACCACTAATAGTTTGCGCTGCATCATTTTCCTGGCGTTCCTGGGTGGGCACTGCGGCGGAGCGTTCAACAGAACAATGCCTCATGGAATCAGGCGGAGTTTTCTTCCGCCCGCCAGGCGGAGCACACTAAAGTCACGCCGGTCCAGAGTGAACACCAGCTCGATCCCTTCCCGGTCCGCCAAGTGCGCCAGCGACGCATCGGCAAGCTGTATCCCTAAGCCCTTATACCTGGCGAGAATCGCGGCAATTCCGGAAAGATCCGTCTCGTTCAGAGGAACCAGCTCAAAAGGCCGACCGTTAAAAGAGGACAGGAGCGTTGCGATCGCCAAGGGGTACGCCCGCAGAAGCCACGCCGCTTCCGTGATCACGGGCCAACAAGTTAGCAGCGGACCCCTGATGCGCTGAAGTTGCTCGACGCACGATTCATGGTGTTCGTCGGATTTCGACAGGATGGCCACGATCGGACCGGTATCCACCAGTACCCGGCCACTCAAGAGCCACCGAATCCATCAAAATGTCTTGGATTCGTGCTGAGATCCCGACTTGCCCCCCGCACTGCTCCGATCAGCCCTGCCTGTTTCGCATGTTGGTAGGCGGTGAGTGCATCGTTTTCGACCGCGAGTTGACACTCCACCGCTGCGCGAACCAACTCAGATTCCCGCGTTCCGCTGCGATGAGCGGCGGCCTTCAACCGTTGGCGCAATTCAGCGGAGAACCGCACGGTAATGCGATAGTCTTTCATTTGCCCGTCCGACATCTTATCAGATCTGTCCGACATTTGCCCAACCTCAAGCTCTTCCTCGCTTTTCCTCGTGTTCCACTGTTGCCAACTGGCCTTATCACTCGCAAACCGCGGACCTGCAATACTCGAGGCGCGCCGGAAGTACCCTTTGGCGCTTTTCGCTTACGGCTGGATCGCCACCAGCGCATTGCCCGCCGCCAGGACCGCCTCGGCATCCGC
>JAYTFO010000287.1:0-3165 GCA_043734305.1 Acidobacteriota bacterium
AGACACACACCTTGGCGGCTGCGCATGCGGCGCCGTTCGATATCGAGTCCAGGGCAGTCCGGTCGTCGGCACCGTCTGTCACTGCAGGTTTTGCCAGAAGAGGCTCGCTAGCGCGTTTGCGGTACTGGCTTCGTTCAAGCAGGAGGCAATCGAAATACTTCAAGGCGAGCTATCGGAAGTGGAGCACCGCTCGGATGAAAGTGGCCGCTGGCTGCGAATGACTTTCTGCCCGAAATGCGGAACCACGATCTCGCACACTGCAGAAATTCGGCCAGGCATGCGAACCATTGCAGCCGGAACGTTCGACGACCCAACATGGTTCAGCATAGACCGGCACATCTGGGTGCGATCGAAGCTGCCATGGGTGGTAATTCCAGAGAATATTTCGCAGTACTCTCAAGGCTTTGTCGCGCCTCCTGCATGAACCGCCATACCTTCGGGTCGAAGTGCCAGCCGGACTTGACCACCGGTTTTGCCATTCCGATTTCCCGCGCAACTGATGCGCGCATTGCGAGATCGGGTCATCCATGGACTGAAGCACGGGGGTCGTGGTGAAGACGCCCTCCAGGCCATTTTTTCGGCTTTAAACGATAAAAAAGCACCTGTGTCCAATAGTTACGGCCATAGTTTGCTACGAAATGCATAGCTAAAAATTTGTGCCATCCACCGCAACAAGCTAGGCCGACAGCTCCGTCAGGATGGGGCAGTCGGGGCGCTGGTTGCCCTGGCAGCAGGCCGCTTCGGTGACGGGCGCTTCGATTGGGGAAGATGGGCGACAGAATTCATGGAATCAAAACGCGATTCAATGCGCCAACGCCAACGGGAGCCTCTATCGACTGGCTTGAACCGCGGTCCAGTCCGCCACGGGCACAAAGCAGGGTCATAATTTGCGCATGCACACGCGCCGCAGGCTTACAAACCCCTATGCCGCAACTCAGCGCCTATTCAGGGCGGCGGTTAAGTCCAACGAGGTTTATCGGCCGCGTTTGACTCCGCTGCCCTTGGCTGGCATCGTGGCGTGGCAGATAAACGCTGATCGTTTTAGGCCGCATCGCTACACTTCTCCCGCATGCCCATATTCATTCAGCGCTTTCTCAAACGGGAACAACCCCACGAGGTCACATGGACAGACTTTGAGCAGTTTGTCCGTCAAGGCATCGAAGAACACCAAAATCTCGAATACAAGCCCCGGGGCTTTCTTGTAAGGCAGGATGGCACTCCGATTGCATCATCCAACCCGCGGGAAGTAGTAGGCTTCACCGCTCTCGCGAAGACCATATCGAGTTTCGCAAATGCGGAGGGCGGCCTCCTTGTCCTAGGCGTGAAGGAGAAGGTCGAGAAGTTCAAGGGCACCGTCGTCAAGATTCGTCCTGGGGCTCTGTCACCAATCCCTCACTCCGTGACTCGTGAGGCAATCGAGAACCAGCTCCTGGCGCGAATCCAGCATCCCATCGAAGGCATAACCATAGTCCCTCTCCGCAAGTCATCCCGCGCACAGGCATCGGTCTATTTGATCGACGTTCCAGCCAGCGTTCGCGCGCCACACAGAGTAAACGAGCTGTACTATTTCCAGCGGTACAACTTTACGACTATGGAGATGAAGCATTATCAGATCGCAGACCTCTTTGGTCGGCGCTCAGCTCCCGATCTCACCGTTTCCATGACGCGCAGTACCGGTACGAACGATCAGCTTGGCCACTTCACTGTGAGCGTAACGATCGCGAACCGCGGGAGAGCAGCAGCGAAGTTCGTAACGGCGATCTGCCAAGTTGTACAAGGCTCATTCAAGATCTTCGCAAGCGGAACGTGGCAAATCTCAGAAGGCGACATTAGCTGCCAGTTCCAGACACGAGCTGACCACGTGATCTATCCAGACATTCCTACTTCGACAGGGAAGATCGAGTTCGCCCCAACTGAGCCGCAACTATCAACCCCCGTCCTGCTTCGTGTATCAATCTACGCAGACGGGATGTCGGCAAAAATCTTCGATTTCACCGTCGACCCCAATGCGGCCTAACCCTTTTAGAGGGACTTCCAAATAAGTCAGGCTGCGGTATTGATATTCCATTTTTGATAAACGGTATTCCTGCATGGGTGTGAATTGAAGGTGCGCTGAAACAAGGAACAGGCTGCACATCTAAGGGCGGGCTTGTTGCACTGGTATTTCAGCGTGCCCCGGATACGAACCGCTCGGCGGACCCCCTTCCGATCCAGTGGTCATTGCCAGTCGAATGCCTCAGAGGGCTAGTCGGCTTGACCACCGTTTTTGGCATCCCGATTTCCCGCGCAACTGACGCGCCCGTGAAGCACGGGGGTCGTGATGAAGACGCTCTCCCGGGTTTTTCGCTTTTCACGATAAAAAAGCACCCCATGTCCAATATTCATGGGCATAGTTGGCTACAAAATATATAGCAACAAATCCGTGCCATCCACCGCGACAAGCTAGGCCGACAGCTCCGTCAGGATCGGGCAATTCGGCCGGTGGTCGCCTTGGCAACAGTGCGCCAGTTCCGCCAGCGTCTGGCGCATCGCCTGCGTCTCGGCAATGCGCCGTTCCAGGTCGGCCACCTGGGCGAGCGCGATGCGTTTAACGTCGGCGCTGGCGCGGCGCTTGTTTTGCCGGAGCTTGAGCATCTCGGCGATCTCGGCCATGCTGAAGCCCAATGAAATCGGGGTCAGATTCTAATTAAACATTGATGCCACTAAATAGCTGCTTGCACGCATCAGTTATGCGCTGAAGAAATTTTGACTCAATAGACCACCCTGCCATCAACCATCGTGCATCTTTTAGAAGCAGCTGCAACTGGTCTTCCCGCAAGGGCGAAGGCTGAAAACGAAAGCGGCTATAAAAACGGGCGGCCTCTTCGTCCATCGGATGCGTCAGCAGGGCGCGTATGCCGGCTGGTCATAAATCATCAGCGCACGCCAGATGGCATCCGTCAAAAGTCCGATGCCAATGCCCAGCCCCTGATCCTGAACCGATACCCCGAGTCGGGCCAGGGTCACAACCGGAACCGGTTCTGGCCCATACATACCTGCTGCATTCACCTTGAGCCAGAAGCGTCGGGCTTTGAATAGGCATCGACATAGCTGTCGATGAGTTTTCGGATCATCCGCTGGTACTGCGTGTGATGCTTTCCCGCCTCGGCCTTGAAAAAATCCACG
>JAYTFO010000288.1:0-4585 GCA_043734305.1 Acidobacteriota bacterium
ACGCCCCTCTCGGGCGCTGCCGCAGGCGCGCCCACGGCGATTTCGGCCCGGAGCACAGCGCGAGGCCGCATCCCACTTTGGAGTAGTCCAATTGCTTCGTCCAGCGTTCCAGCCACTTAGTAATCTGCCAAGCTTCTTGCATAAGATGTCCTTAGGCGGGAGGTGACGAATCTAATACCTGAGTTACCCGCAAGCCGTACTTGCCATCCACCACTACCACGTCGCCGCGTGCGACCAGGCGGCCGTCGAGCAGCAAATCCACGGGCGAGGTGACGTTGCTGTCGAGTTCCACCACCACGCCGGCGCTCAGGGCGAGCACATCGCGCAGTAACATGCGGCGGCTTCCAAAACGCAGCTTGACGTCGAGCATCACATCGCGCAATCGCTCGTAGCCGGTTCCTTCCAGCGGCGCCTGTGCAGGCGATAGCGCGGCGACCGGAGCCGGTGGCGCAACTTTTGGAGGCGCGACCAGAGCCGTGGCCAGCGCGGCGCTGACTTGGATTTCAATATCGACCGGCGTACCCGCTTCGTCCTTGGTATGCAGGTTCTTGGTTCCCGACGGGGACCACGAAGGCGCAGCCGAACTTGCGAGACTCAGCTGTATTCCTCCGCCCACCGTCGACGAGAGGGAGGTGGCGGCCTGTCCGGCAACCTGGCGCAAAAGTTCTTCCAGCGCGTCCTTGTGGTTGGACGTGGGCACGTCCGGAGGCGGTTCCGTTTCCTGTAAAAGACTTTGCGCCAGACGGATGCCGGTGACGCACGGTAAACGCAGCGCCATCTCGCCCTGTACCGCTCCCCCCACCGCCACTGTGAACCACAGGTCAGAGTCCGCTCTGGGCAGGGCTTCCGCGGAAGCCTCAAAGGCGACCGTCTCGCCGGTCGTCATGGAGAGAACCATTTGAAGGCATTTTTCCCAGCCTTCGAGCCACGCGTTCAGTGCGGGAGCGAGTTGTGGGGCTTCTGTCATAACTCACCAGGAGCTGATGGCGCCGCTTGCAGAGAGAGCACGCGGGCCGCGCGGCGGGAATTCACCCGCGCCGGCATGGCCGAGCACAAACGCATATCACCCACCATCAGAGCCGCCGCTTCAGAAACGTCTTCGGGAAACTGGAGCACCGCGCCCGGCTTCAAACCGGCCAGCGACCGCAAGGGCACGGTCAGAGCAGGAGCGAAGAGGTCGACGCGAAACGGGGCTGCCAGCAGCCGTTTCTCGATTTTGCGATGCGCCTCCGCGGAACTGCGCGGCCGTTGATAGCTCGAGTCGGCTGAGATTTTTCGCAGCAAAGCGTTGGACACGACGGCGGGGATGGCCATGTTCAATGTGCCGCTCGTTTCCGCCATCTTGATTTCCACACTCAGGCAAAGATTCTTTTCCTCGGGAACCATAAGACGCTGCACCTGTGCCACCGCCTGCCGCTGTCCAAAATTGAATTCAAGAGCAATCGCGCGCCATGCGGTTTGCAATTCCCTGCACACGATGCGCATGACGCTTTCCAGAATCTGTTCTTCAATCGAAGTAATTTCCCGCCCAAGATCGCCTCCCTTGCCCTCCCCTCCCAGCAGCAGATCGATGACCGGGAAGGCAACCGCCAGATCGAGTTGCAGTACCGCCACCGCGCTCGCCGGCACCAGATTGCAGGACGCCAGATAGGTAGTTTCCGGAAGGCACTGGAGAAATTCGCGGTAGGTCAGGTGCTCGGCGGATACCAGGCGGCAGTCAAACACGATGCTCAAATACGCTCCGACTGCAGCCGTCAGATTGCGGGCAAAAGCCTCGTGCAGTTGGTCGATCGCCCGCATCTGCTCGCTACCGATTTGCCCGGCCTGACGAATATCCCAGGGCTGCACCACTTGCTGGCGTTGGGCGCTGGCGTCGCGCGAACCTCCGCGCGCTCGGCGCACCATGTCATCGATTTCTTCCTGGCTGAGTACTTTGTCGATGGACATGTTCTAGATTGTCCCCGCCGCTTTGGCACGCGCCGCGGGCTGGGTGCCGGCCAGCATGATCGTCAAACGGGCACGCAAGCGGACCATGGCGAGCGAGTGAATCTGAGAAACTCTCGATTCGCCGATGCCCAATACCTCCCCCACTTCCCGCATGGTGAGTTCGTCGTAGTAGTAGAGTGAAAGGACGCGCTGTTCTTTTTCGCCAAGTTCGCCGATCGCTTGGGACAGCAGTCCTTTCATTTCCGAGCGCAGGCAAAAGAAGAACGGAGTTTCGTCCGGCGCGCCCGACATCCGGTCAGTTAGGTCTTCTTCTTTTCCGTCGCGTGGAGATTCCACGCGCAGGCTGCCCAGTTCCAAACCATCCAGTTCCGCCAGCAGAGATTGCAGTTCGCGCAGTTCCAGGCCGAGCTCGTGCGCAATTTCACTCTCGTTCGGAGCGCGTCCGAGCGTGCCCGCGAGCGTACTGTGCGCCTGCTCGATCATGCGTCCCTTACGGCGCAGTTCTCGCGGACTCCAGTCCAGTTCGCGCAAGCTATCGAGAATGGCTCCGCGGATGCGAAACTTTGCATAGGAGCTGAATTGCACGTGCTTGGACTGATCGAATTTGCCGAGCGCGTCAATCAACCCGACTACGCCCGCATGAACCAAATCCTCCAGTGGCACGTGCCGGGGCAGTCGTTCGTGGATTCGGCGGGCAAGGTAGCGCACCTGGGGCAGCTGTTCCACCAGGACGCGCTCCCGCTCCGCCTCGGCTTGTAGACCGCCATAGGCATGCACGGACTGCTTGCTCATGAAGATTCTTCTTTCTTGCTGAGCGCCGTTTTCAGTCCAGGCTCAACGCACCGTACCCAGTGACTGCACCGGAACCATGGGAGGTATTTCCAGCGGAGAAAGCACCACAACTTTAGGAAGGAAGGGTTCGAGTAGACGTCGCAAATGAAAACGTGCCGGGGTCGAACACAACAAAACGGGAGCGGTCTGGGCCACTTGCTCTCCGGCAAGTTGGCGCAGGCTCTCCAAAATTCGTCGTACGAATGACTGCTGTAAACCGCCGCTCGAGGTTTGCGGCAGCTGCGGATTGAAGGCGCGGCTCAGTTCTTCTTCGATGCTGTGGTCAAGCGTGAGTACGCGCAGGCCGCCATCGTCGGACAGTAGCGGCCGCACTAATGCGCGCCCCAGCGCCTGACGCGCGACCTCCACCAGCATCACCGGATTCTTGGTGGCTGCGCTTGTGTCCAGCAGGGTCTCAAGGATCGTGGACAAATCGCGAATCGACACTTGTTCCCGCAACAGTTGTTGCAGAACTTTTTGCACTTCGCCGAGGCTGAGCGTCTTGGGCACAAGTTCTTCAACCAGCTTGGGATGGCTTTCGCTGAGCCGGTCAAGCAAGCGCTTGGTTTCCTGACGAGTCAGCAGTTCGTAGGCGTGCTGGCGAATCAGTTCGGCGAGATGAGTCGCGAGCACCGAGGTCTGGTCCACGACCGCGTATCCCAGCGCCAACGCCTGCGATTCGAGGTTCTTCGGAATCCACAAGGCCGCCACACCGAAGGCGGGCTCGCGCGTCGGCGTCCCCGCCAGCGCTGGAGGAGAAGCTTCCGAACTGATGGCGAGAACCTGTTCTTCGAATAATTCCCAGCGCGCAATCTCCACGCCGCGCATGGAGATCACATACTCGCGCGGCTTCAGACGCACGTTGTCGGTGATGTGAATCGGTGGCACAAGGAAACCCAGCTGCAAAGCCAGATTGCTGCGCAACGCTTTGACGCGGCCGAGAAGTTGTCCACCTTGCTGCGCGTCCACCAGTGGCACCAGCGAATAGCCGACTTCGAGGCTCAGCTCGTCGAGCTTGAGCAGGTCTTCGAGAGATTCCGTTTTGGCGGCAGCCTTCTTTTCCTTTTCTGCTTCCGGTGTTGCCTCGAGGTCCGTCGCACCAACTTTCTTAGGCAATCGCCAGGCGAGTACACCCACGCCGGCGGCTACTGCAAAGAATGAAAACTTCGGCAATCCAGGAATGGCCGCGAGTGCGAGCATCACGCCTGCCGCAATGATGAGGGTCCGGCGCTTCGACAACAGTTGCGCGCCCAGGTCGGCGGAGAGCGTTGAATTTGAGGACGCGCGAGTCACCACCATGCCGCCTGCCATCGAAACCAGCAGGGACGGAATCATCGTGACCAGGCCGTCGCCGACGGTCAGCACGGTGTAGGTCTTCAGCGCTTCGCGGAAGGGAATGTCGAGTTGGAAGACTCCAATCAGGAATCCGGCAACAATATTGATTCCGGTGATGAGAATCGTTGCAATCGAATCGCGCTGATTGAAACGGGCAGCGCCGTCCATGGCGCCGTAGAATTCCGCTTCGCGAGCGATTTTCTCGCGCCGCTCGCGCGCTTGATGTTCGTCGATCAGGCCGGCATTTAAGTCGGCGTCGATGGCCATCTGTTTCCCGGGCATCGCGTCGAGAGTGAAACGGGCCGTCACTTCTGCCGTGCGCACCGAACCGTGGCTGACCACGATGTATTGAATTGCAATCAGGGCCACGAACAGGACGAAGCCGACTACGTAGTTGCCGCCGACGACAAATTGTCCGAAGGCTTCGATCACGCGTCCAGCAGCCCCGGCGCCTTCATTGCCGTGCAGCAGA